>JAGDCK010000113.1 GCA_017958585.1 Lachnospiraceae bacterium | reverse complement strand
GTTTACAACATCCGCTTCAAGAGTGGTATTTGACGGCATCAGAGCTGTTTATTCCCCTGCGGAGGACAAGGAAGATGTGGGAAAACTTACTGACAGTATTTCCACTGAGACCGAGCTTGAGTTTGAGGGCTTTGACCCCAAGCAGCACTTTACTCAGCCCCCTGCCCACTATACCGAGGCCAGCCTTGTAAGGGAGATGGAGGAACTGGGAATTGGTCGTCCCTCCACTTATGCGCCTACCATCACTACGATCCTTGCCAGAAGATATGTGGCAAAGGAAGGTAAGAACCTGTTTGTAACAGAGCTTAGCGAAGTTGTTAACGACATGATGAAGAGGGCATTCCCCAGCATCGTGGATGTTAATTTTACCGCAAATATGGAAGCGCTCCTTGACGGCGTGGAAGAGGGTAACATCAAGTGGAAGACCATTATAGAAAACTTCTATCCCGATCTTGATGCAGCTGTAAATCAGGCTGAGATCGATCTGGCAGAGGTGAAGATCGCAGATGAGGTCACCGATGAAACCTGTGACGAGTGCGGCAAAAACCTTGTCATCAAATACGGTCCTCACGGAAAGTTCCTGGCTTGTCCCGGATTTCCGGAGTGTCATTTTACAAAGCCTTACTTTGAAAAGATCGGCGTAAAATGTCCTAAATGCGGAAGCGATATCGTGATCAAAAAGTCCAAGAAGGGCAGAAAATACTACGGATGTATGAACAATCCCGAGTGCGACTTTATGAGCTGGCAGAAGCCCTCAGGGGAGATCTGCCCCAAGTGCGGCAACGCTCTTTTGGAAAAGGGCAACAAGCTTGTTTGCAACGGCGAAGATTGCGACTATATGAGAGATAAATAAAAATTATAGTAAAATTACTGTTATTATTTCGTGCAGTTATGTTATAATGAATGTGTGTTTTCATTTGTCAGACTTAAACTTATTTGGGAGTTATAGAAAATGGCAGGCGACGTACGAAAGAGGATAGCAGTTATCTCAACCAATATGGACGTGGAATATGCTGCGGACATTCAGGCCGGAATCACGGATGAAGCCCGTGAGCGTGGTTTTGATGTTTATATTTTCAATGCCAATGTCTCAAATGAGGTAAATATCAAACACAATTCCGGCCAGTACAATATATATTCATTGATTAATTATTCACTGTTTGACGGGGTCATCGTATATTCCAACCTGATTCAGGGCAGGAAAATATACGATGTACTCGAAAAACGTCTTTCGAATCTTTCCATACCGGTTGTGGGCGTGGATGCCCCCATCGGACATCACTACTATGTAGACGTGGAAAACTACCGCGCCATGAAAGCCATAGTCGAGCATTTCATAGTAAAACACGGATTTACAAAAATTGATTATATCTCGGGTCCCGAGAAAAATACCGACAGTCAGATACGTCTGGCTGCTTATTGTGATGCATTAAACGAACATGGCATCAGCGTTGAACAGCGCCGTATTTCAAAGGGAAGCTTCGATGTCTTCCACGGAAGAGAGGCGGCCGAAAAACTCTTGAAAAGCGGCAGGGAATTCCCTGAAGCCATAGTATGTGCCAACGATCAGATAGCCATCGGTGTTTCCAATGTATTAAAAGAGCGGGGAATCAAGATCCCGGAGCAGATCTGTGTATCGGGATTTGATAATATGTTTGAGGCAAGAAACTATCTTCCCAGGATCACTACGGTTGACAGGTCCTTATCAAACGTGGGAAAGGCGGCTGTCAGGATCATCGATGAGGTTTACAGAGGTTTAAAACCGTCCGAGAGCGAACTTTTCTCCGCAAGCCCCATCTTTTCGGAAAGCTGCGGATGCAGCAGCTGTGAGAAGGCTGATACCGTGGGCCTAAGAAAGAAATATTTCAAGATGGTTGACTATTTTGAAAAGAATCTTTCAGAGAACAACGTTATGATGGAGGAGTTAAACGACTCCAAAAATTACGAGGACTTTATCAGGATCCTGAAGCCCCATGTAAAAGCCATTGAGGCCTCCAGGTTTTATCTGTGTCTCGATAAGGGTCTTGCTGACAGCCTGCGCAGCGATATAGACTCCGAATCCCAGACAAAGAGCCTTCCAAAGACAAACGGTTACGCCCGTACAATGGCCGTTGCCATTGCATTTGAAAATGGCGAATACAAGGACTATACAGAGTTTTCTTCATCCTGGATGCTTCCCTGGAATCCCAGAAAGGTCAACGATGCGGAAAATCATGTATATGTCTTTTCACCGGTACATTTCCAGGATATCTGCTTCGGATACTGCATAGTGGAAAACAGCGAATACGTGATCCAGAGCATGCTTTACAGGGCTTGGCAGAGCAACCTGTCAAATGAACTTGAGAACCTCAGAAAACAGATGAATCTGCAGAGGATGTTTGACAAGCTCGACAGACTCTACGTTGTAGATTCCCTTACCGGAATCTATAACAGATTCGGATTTGCAAAATATACTAATGCCGCTTACGAGGAATGTGTAAAGAACAGGACTTCCGTTGCAATATTCTTTTCAGACCTTGATTCCCTGAAGATGATAAATGACAAATACGGTCATGACAAAGGGGATCTTGCCATAAAGACTCTTGCCTACGCACTAAAGAGAGCTTCAACGGAAGGCGTTGTATGTGCCAGGTTTGGCGGAGACGAGTTCGTGGCATTTTTACCTAACTGCGACGAAGAGGGAGCAAAGAAATTCTGTAAGAGCTTCGAAAAGGAAGTTGAGCATTACAACAGCGTGCTGGAGCAGGAATTCAGGATAGAATCAAGCTACGGAGTGGAAGTGTTCGTACCTGAAGAAAACGTCTCCATCTCTGAATATATTGAAAAAGCGGACGACAAGATGTACTTGGACAAGGCTGCAAAGAAAAAACATATGCAGTAAGCCTTTGAGAGGAATTTACCACATGGAACCCAGACATTTAAAGATCGCGGTCATAACGGCCAGCATGCATGTCGAATATACTTCCATTACCTTAAAGGGTATTGAAGAAGAGGCAAAGCGCCGTGGCGTTGATATCTACATTTTCAATGCAAATACGACCCCCGATGAAAAAATCCAACATAATATCGGTGAATACAACATCTATAAGCTAATAAATTACAAGATGTTTGACGGCGTCATATTTTTCGCCAATCTGATCCTGGGCGCCCATGCCTGCGAGATGCTGATCGAGGATATCAGGCGAAGCGGCCTGCCTGCGGTAAGTATCGACAGGGAGATCGAAGGCTTTTATTTTCTGGGTGTGGACAATTACAACCCGGTGAAAGAGATCGTAAGCCATCTGATCGAGGTTCACGGTTACAAAAAGATTTTCAACCTGGCAGGGCAGGACTTTAACTCGGATTCCGTGGAGAGACTTAATGCATACAAAGATGCCATGGAGGAGCACGGCTTAAAGGTTACCGATGACATGATCTTTAAAGGAGCCTTTACCAATGCCCACGGAAGGGATGCCGCAAGACAGATCCTGGAAAATCCTGACAACATGCCCAGAGCAATTGTGTGCGGATGTGACACAATTGGAATAGGCGCCAGAACGGTTTTTGAAAAAGTAGGCATCAGGATGCCTGAAGATATAGCATTTGCAGGTTTTGATGATATTTTTGAGGCAGGAAACTCAATTCCCAGAATGACCACCGTATCAAGAAACCTTGATGTGGTGGGAAGGGAGAGCGTAAAGAGGATCATCCAGATAATTAAGGGTGAGAATCCTCCAAAGAGCGAGAGATTCCCTGCTACCGTTGTCTACAGAGAAAGCTGCGGATGTGTTCCAAAGGAAAGCATAGACGTTGGTCTTGTGAGGAAAAACTACCTTGAGACCAGTGAAGAGTACGGCTTCCACGTGTATGAAAACAATACCATGGTGGAGGAACTTACGGACTGCAAGACCTTCGGTGAATTCCTCACAAAGCTTGGCGGACATATAGGAAAGATATTTGAAGGAAAGTTTTTCCTGTGCCTGGACAAGGAATTTGTAAAGGAATTAAACAGCTTCAATTCCGATGATGATACATTTTATGATAAATATCTGACGGAAGGCTATCCCGATCTTATGACCGTGGTGGCAGCGTACGAGTACGGAGAACTGATCTCAGTTCCCGATTTTTCCACCAGGAGGATGCTTCCGGATATAGGTGATGAGTACAAATTCCACAATTACATCTTTTCACCGGTGCATTTCAGAAATAAGGTTATGGGATATATCATAACGGACAATTGTAAATTCCCGCTTTCAAGCCCTCTCTATACGGCGTGGATCATAAATCTGTCAAACTGTCTCGAGAGCCTTGCAAAGCAGAATCATCTGAAAAATATTGTGGATCATCTGGACAAGATGTATGTGGTTGATCCCCTTACAGGGCTCTACAACAGATACGGTTTTGAGCGTTTCTCCGAGAAAGGCTTTGACTATTCCAAGAGATACGGCAGAAGCGTCATGGTACTCTTTGTGGATATGGACGGCTTAAAATACATAAACGATCACTTCGGACACAATGAGGGAGACAAGGCCATAAAGGCCGTGGCAACCGCCCTCAAGAATTCCTGTATGGGCATGGAAGTGTGCTCCAGATACGGCGGTGATGAATTTGTGGTATTTGCCGATAAATATAATGAAGATGATGCAAAGGCATACAAGGACAGGTTTGAGAAAAAACTTGCGGAGGAAAACCTTGATCTTGACGGATTTGATGTGAGCGCAAGCCTTGGATACATCATCGCAAAGCCCTCATCCGGAGACAAGCTTTCCAGATATGTGGAACTTGCGGATAATTGTATGTATGCTCAAAAAATTAAGAAAAAAGAGAAAAATATCTAGATGTTGTGGTTGTGAATTGAATTGTCATACAAATTCTGAAAAAAATAAAAAAATTAGAAAATTAGTCATTGAAATCTGATTATAGGTGTGCTAGAATTTAGAAACACTGATTGGAAACCTTATTGTGTGGGTTTGTTTTTTATTTATGGAGGAATTTTATGAGTAGCGTACAGTTGTTGGATAAGACCAGAAAGATAGGGAAACTGTTACACAACAACAATTCAAGCAAAGTTGTGTTCAACGACATTTGCAAGGTGATGAGGGAGATTTTGGAGTCAAACGTGCTGGTTATCAGCCGCAAGGGAAAGGTTCTAGGTGTAGGACTTTCCGATGGTATCGAACCCATAAACGAGTTTATTGATGAGAATGTGGGCGGATTTATCGATCTGATGTTGAATGAGAGACTTTTGGGAGTCCTCTCCACAAAAGAGAATGTAAATCTTGAGACTCTCGGTTTTGAGAACATCGATACAAAGAAGTTCCGTGCCATCATCACTCCCATTGAGATAGCAGGGGAGAGACTCGGAACACTCTTTATTTACAAATGTAATGATTCATATGACATTGACGATATTATCCTGTGTGAGTACGGCACCACCGTTGTGGGACTGGAAATGCTCAGAGCGGTCAATGAGGAGAGTGCGGAGGAGAACAGAAAGGTAGCGGTTGTTAAATCCGCCATCAGCACATTGTCATTCTCCGAGATGGAAGCCATCACTCATATATTTGACGAGCTTAACGGTATGGAGGGAATCCTGGTTGCCAGCAAGATCGCTGACAGAGTGGGAATAACCAGAAGTGTTATTGTAAATGCTCTGAG
Organism: Lachnospiraceae bacterium; assembly: GCA_017958585.1. GTDB lineage: Bacteria > Bacillota > Clostridia > Lachnospirales > Lachnospiraceae > RGIG10340. Next base: position 23,999 of record JAGDCK010000113.1, on the reverse strand, counting down.
AAAGTTTGAATCTGCCGGAGTTATCGAATCCAGATCTTCAGGTATGAAGGGAACATATATAAAGGTTCTTAACGACGTGGTATTCGATGAGATCGAGAAATTAAAGAGACAGAATCAGAAAAACTAAATATTCATGTTTAATTGAATAATTAAATGGATTTGATCATGTAAACGGACTTATTTCTAGAAAATAAGTCCGTTTGTTTGTTTTACAATGAGCCAAGTGGCTACTGAGCTGTCTCAGACAAACGTTTGATGGTTGTCGAGACTGCTCAGGCAGACATTTGGCGAATGTAGGACACCGAAAGGCGTCAGCCTTGAGGTGTCAGCGAGTAGACGGCAGTCTGCTCGATATAAAAAATATATCAAAGGGCCCAAAATGCATACCACAAGATGATGTGTTTTTTTGCCCAAATACGAAAAAGATATTGTGTTTTTACCAAAATAAACTATAATAAGATAGAAGTGGTGTTTTTGGAGGGATGATTATGATCAATACAAATGCATATGATTATATTAATATTCTCGACAAAGCTGCCGATGCCAGCTGGATGAGAAACGAGGCTATATCCAACAATATAGCCAACGCGACCACTCCCAATTACAAGAGACAGGACGTGGCTTTCGAAAATGAACTCAGACGTGCCCTTGGCAACAACAAATACAAATCCATGGACAGCAAGGTCATCGCGGCAAAGACCAAAAATCTCAAACCACAGATTTATACCGATTACGCAAACTATTCCTACAGACTTGACGGTAACAATGTGGATATTCAGAACGAAAACGTAATGCTTGCGGAAAACCAGTTAAAGTATATGGGACTCTTAAACAGTGTTAACCAGGAGTTCGCAAATCTCAAATCCGTTATGAAGTAGGAAAGGAGTAGACTATGGGTATTTTTAATGCTTTCAATATCAATGCCTCCGGTATGACGGCACAGCAGTACAGAATGGATATCATATCCGAGAACGTGGCCAATGCAAATACCACCCGTACCGCCGACGGCACGCCCTACAGGAGAAAGGTCGTGACCTTCGCACAAAAGACAAGCCCCCAGGATTCTTTTAAAAATATACTGGGCAAGGCTTCGGACAGATATGCGGGTAACGGCGTAAAGGTCCTCTCAGTTAAAGAGGATTATAAAACTGAGATGAACATGGTTTACGATCCTTCAAATCCCGATGCGGATGAGAACGGCTATGTCACATATCCAAACGTAAATATCGTGACGGAGATGACCAACCTGATCGATGCCAGCCGTGCATACGAGGCAAATGCCACAGCCTTCGGTGCGTCAAAGAGCATGGCACAGCAGGGCCTTCAGATGGGTCAGTAATTTCGATCGCTAACAGCCTTTTTATATAAGGCATGCAAATATAAGGGGAGTTAAATTATGGATATTTCATCACTTTTGGGTTCACCGTCCATAACGGGAGCCGGAAATATGCAGACCATAACGGGTATGCTCAGCGGTACCACAAAGACAGTGAAGACCGACGATACCATGTTTGACAGAATACTTAATACTGCAATTAACAATATCCAGACCACCAACAGTTATCTGTCGGATGCGGAGAATGAGGAGATATTGTTCGCTTTGGGAGAGTCGGACAATACTCATGATCTCACCATTGCACTTCAGAAGGCGTCGACCGCACTTCAGTACACCGTGGCCATAAGGGACAAGGTCCTGGATGCATACAAAGAATTGATGAATATGCAGATTTAGGCAAAGTCATATATAAGATGACATAATATTGGATCAGGGGAACTAATATCATGGAAGATAGGATAAAACAGATTCTTAATAATATTAAGACATGGTGGGACAAATTCACCACCGGACAAAAGACCGGCATCGTGGCCGGGGCTGCTGTCATTGTGTTTGGATTTGTGATACTCGTGGCTGTTATGTCCAGAACCCGGTATACAACGCTTTTGACCTGTGAGACTGCGGCGGATGCATCCAAGGCTGTGGAAGTTTTGGAGTCCAACAACATCGTCTACAAAGTTTCCACAAACGGTCTGGTGATTAGCGTTGACTCAAATCAGCTTTCAGAGGCAAATCTTGCTTTAGGTGGGGAGGGTATTCTTCCCGCCTCATATTCGTTGTCGGATTATCTAAGTACATCCCTCTCAACAACAGCATCGGACAAAGAAAAATTCTATAAAGAATACCAGGAAAAACAGCTGGAGAAGGATATCTGCGCCTTAAACAACGTGGAGAATGCCTCCGTCCACTTAAATATCCCGGAGGACAAGGGAACGCTAATTCAGACAAATCAGGTGAGCAGCGCGTATATCCAGCTGGAACTGTCGGGTACATTTACACCGACACAGGCCGCAAATCTTGCAAAGTCGGTGGCAACCTTCCTTGGTGACTCCACCACTGCGAACATCACCATCATCGACCAGGATTCAAACATGCTCTTCTCCGGAGGAGATGACTATTCCTCATCAGGTATAGCAAGCTCTCTTCAGGAACTTCAGAACCAGGCCGAGGCCATGGTGGCAAATCAGGTAAAGACCGTGCTCTACGGCACAAATCAATATGACAATGTGGAAGTTACCAGTCACCTTTCCATGGATTTTGCAAGCTATGAGGAGACTGTAAGCGAATACTATCCTAACGACGGAAGAGAAGAGGGTATGTATTCCCATTATGAGAATTATGAGTCGGAGAGTGAAAACACATCGGGGGATGTGCCCGGAACCGATTCAAACGTTGAGAATCTCACCACCTATGTCTATGAAGATTCGGATCAGAGTTCATCCTCCACATCCGAGACCAGCATAGATTATCTGCCAAATCAGAGTATCGTAAACAAGATCACTCCCGCAGGGGGTATCAATTATAATGCATCATCCGTTTCAATTACGGCTATCCGTTACAACAAACTTCGCGAGGAAGATGCAAAGACTCAGGGACTTTTGGACGGAATTACATGGGATGAGTATAAACTTGCAAATTCCGTGGACAGAAAGCTTGAGATCGATGAAGATTTTTACAACGTGGTTGCAAATGCCACAGGAATCGCTCCTGACAGGATCACCATCGTGGCATACGAATCACCTTTGTTTATAGACAAGGAGAGTGTACAGATCAGCTGGACAAATGTCCTTAGTATCGTGATGTTTGTCATTATCCTTGCACTTTTGGCAATAGTGGTGCTCAGGAGCATGCAGGCCAGAAGCAATGTTTCGGAGGAGGAAGAACTCTCCGTGGAGACACTTTTACAGTCCACACCGGAACAGGAATTGGAAGATATCGACGTGGAAGCCAAGTCTGAGACCAGAAAGCTTGTGGAGAAATTTGTGGATGAAAATCCCGAGGCCGCCGCAGCACTTCTCAGGAACTGGCTGAACGAAGACTGGAATTAGGGAGGTAACAAATGGCAAGGCAAAAACAGGGGGAAGCCGGGATAACCGGATTACAGAAAGCCGCAATACTTCTGATCTCTCTCGGACCTGAAAGGTCTTCGGGTGTTTTTAAGCATCTGAAGGAGGAAGAGATCGAAGAGCTTACTCTGGAAATTGCAAACACCAGGAGTGTAAGTCCACAGCTCAAGGAGGACGTTATCAACGAATTCTACGAGGTGTGCCTTGCCCAGCAGTACATTGCAGAGGGTGGTATTTCCTATGCGAAGGAACTCCTCGAAAGGTCACTTGGAAACGAGAAGGCGGTGGATGTCATCGGAAAACTTACTGCGTCCCTGCAGGTTAAGCCCTTCGAGTTTGTTCGAAAGACCGATGCGTCACAGCTTATCAGTTTCATTCAGGATGAGCATCCCCAGACCATCGCCCTTATTCTGTCCTATCTGTCCAGTAATCAGGCTTCAACCATCATCTCAGCCCTTCCGCCCGACAGGCAGGCTGACGTGGCACGAAGAATTGCCGTTATGGACAGAACAAGTCCCGATGTCATCAAAGAGGTGGAGGGAGTTTTGGAATCAAAGCTTGCCAGCCTCGTAAATCAGGATTACACACCCATCGGCGGTGTGGACAGCGTTGTAGAGATCCTCAATGCCGTGGACAGAGGTACAGAGAAACACATTATGGAAACTCTGGAGATCGAGGAGCCGGAACTTGCGGACGAGATCAGAAAGAAGATGTTCGTGTTCGAGGACGTTTTGCTCTTGGACGACAGAGCTATTCAGCGTGTGCTGCGTGATGTTGACAATAATGACCTTGCAGTATCACTCAAGAGTGCAAACGAAGAAGTACAGAATGCTATCTTTAACAACCTGTCAAAGCGTCTTGCAACCATGATCAAGGAAGACATGGAATTCATGGGACCTGTTCGTATGAAGGATGTTGAGGAAGCACAGCAGAAGATCGTTAATATCATCCGTAAGTTGGAGGATGCCGGTGAGATTGTTATTTCCAGAGGCGGAGGTGACGATATAGTTGTCTAGTTTTTTGTATAAAGGCTTTTTCACCCAGGCTTCGGAGGATAAGCGCGTCATAGAGGTCAATGACCTGGTTGAAAAAAGACTTGATGAATTAAAAGAAAAAGCAAAAAAACGGGAGATGGACGGCTTTAAGGCCGGCATAGATCCGGTGGCGTCCGTTCCTGTTGACAGCGAACTTCCCGGCGGTGAGGAGGTCCTTGAAGAGGGACAGACAATTGCGGGAAATGTGATAAAAGCAGCCGAGATGAGCGAGAGAGCCACAGCCGAGGCTGAGGAGATCATAAAAAATGCAAAGGCGGAAGCCGATGCGCTCATGAAGGAAACCTATGAGACCATCGACAAGATGCGTAAGGACGCCATGAAAAAGGCTGAGACCCAGCGCATTGAGATCGAGGATAATGCCAGAAGAAACGGTTATGCCGAGGGCATGGAGCAGGCTCGGGCCGAGCTTGATGCCATGAAGGCAGAGCTGGAACAGAAAAAGACAGAGCTTGAAAATACATATCAGCAATATGTGGATGAGCTTGAGCCAAAGATGGTGGATACCATCACATCAATCTATGAGCAGATATTCAAAGTGGATCTTGCCTCAAACAGAGAGCTTGTCATGAACCTGCTCACATCCGCCATGAAAAATATCGAGGGAGGCGGAGACTTTCTGGTTCATGTCTCTCCCGAGGATTATCCCTATGTCAGCATGCAGAAGAAACTGTTGCAGGCCTGTATAACCGCAGCGGATTCCACTTTGGAAATTGTTGAGGATGTGGGTCTTTCGGCAGGTCAGACCATGATAGAGACCGGCGGAGGCATCTTTGACTGCGGTCTTGGCACAGAACTTGAGGAACTCAGCTCTAAACTTAAACTGTTGTCCTTCAAAAAATAAATATATGGGGTTTGGTAAAGTTGAATTTTGGGGAAATTGACTTTGAAAAATATAACATCGTAATGGAAGATCCCTTGTTCAGAAAGCTTGGTAAGGTTCTGAATGTGGTGGGTCTTACCATCGAGTCGGCGGGACCGGATGCCAGAATGGGTGATTTATGCCGTATTTTACCCGGTGGTGATGAGTTTCCGCCAATTTTGTGTGAGGTTGTGGGTTTCAGAGACAAAAAGACGCTCCTCATGCCCTTTGAAAATGTGGAGGGCATCAAACTGGGAAGCATAGTGGAAAACACCGGAAAGACCCTGAAGGTAAAGGTAAGTAAGGAACTTCTGGGCATGACCCTTGACGGCCTTGGCCGACCGGTGGACGGTTCAGAGATTTCAGGAACCGAGTATTCCGTGGAGGCACCGCCGCCGGATCCCATGAAGAGAGCGATCATAGATGAAGTTCTGCCCCTTGGAGTAAAGGCTGTGGATGGACTTATCACAGTGGGCAAGGGACAGAGAATCGGAATCTTTGCAGGTTCCGGTGTAGGAAAGTCAACACTCCTTGGTATGTTTGCAAGAAACACCAAGGCAGATATAAATGTCATCGCTCTTATCGGAGAGCGAGGCAGGGAGGTAAAGGAATTCATAGAGAGGGATATGGGCGAGGAAGGTATGAAGCGCTCAGTTGTGGTGGTAGCCACATCAGATAAGCCTGCCCTTGAGAGAAACAGAGCTGCAAAGACAGCCACTGCCATCGCTGAATTTTTCAGAGATCAGGGCATGGACGTGCTGCTCATGATGGACTCCCTCACCAGATTTTCCATGGCTCAAAGAGAGATCGGACTTGCCAGCGGCGAGCCCCCTGTAAGCCGTGGTTATCCGCCCAGCGTTTATTCGGAGATGCCAAAGATCCTGGAGAGAGCGGGAAAAAGTGACAAAGGCTCCATCACAGGACTATATACGGTGCTGGTGGATGGAGACGATTTCAACGAGCCCATCACGGACACTGCCAGAAGTATTCTGGACGGACATGTGGTACTCTCAAGAACCCTTGCACAGAAAAACCACTATCCCGCAATAGATGTGCTTGCCAGCATTTCAAGATGTATGTCCCAGATCGCCACAAGGGAGCACAAAAAGGTGGCGGGCAAGTTAAAAAGCGTTCTTGCAACATACAGGGATGCGGAGGATCTGATCAATATCGGAGCCTACAAAGCAGGCAGCAACAAGAGTATCGATTATGCCATCTCAAAGATAGATGCGGTCAACGAGTTTTTGCTTCAGGATGTGGATGACAGATTTTCGTTTGAGGACTGCGTAAAGATGCTGGAGGAACTGTTGGCTGATTGATTTTGATTAAGATTAAACCGGGAAGACACAGGTAAAGCCTATGGCAAAATTTGTATTTCCCCTTCAGAATGTTTTGAATGTCAAGGCCCAGATGGAGAGACTGGCAAAACAGGATTTTTCATCCGCCAGGGCGGCCCTTAACAAAGAAGAGGAAAAACTTAAAAAAATCCATGAGAGAAAAGCCTATTATGAGAACAGGGCAAAGGAACTTTTGCAGGGAACCCTGGATGTGCTTGAGATAGAAGCAAACAAAAATGCCATCATTACCATGGAGAACCTTTCCCTTGAACAAAAGAGGAATGTGGAGATCGCAGAGGATAATCTGGAGAAGGCCAGAAAAGCTCTCGAGGATGTGATGATAGAGAGAAAGACCTACGAAACCTTAAAGGAGAGAGCCTTCGAAAACTTCAAGCGTGAAGTGAACAGACAGGAGCAAAAGGAAGTAGACGAACTTACAAGCTACACTTACGGACAAAAAAGGCAGGTGTAAAGACTTATGGCAAAAGAGAAAAGCCCCGAGGCTCAGGCTGCGGAAGCCGAGAGAAAAAGGCTTAAGGAAGAGAAAAAACAATTAAAGAAACAGCAGGCGGATCAGAAAAAGGAAGCCAAGAGACGTGCCAAGGAGATCGCCAAGCAGGAGGATGAGATCGACGACGATGAGGAAGCCAACGGCTTTGTCACATTCTTTGCAACCCTTGGAATAGTGGCGCTCTGGCTTTTGGTTATCTGCGTCATCATAAAACTGGACCTTGGAGGATTTGGTACAAATGTCATGACTCCCCTTATCGGAGACATCCCCGTTATCAACAGGATCCTTCCGGGAAATCATATCACTGAGACCACAAATCCGGAGAACTATGACGGATATACCAGTCTTTCCGATGCGGTTGAAAAAATCAGGATCCTGGAACTTGAGCTTTCCGGCGCAAAGGATGAGAACACTCTGTTAAATGAAAAGATAAAGACCCTCACTGCGGAAGTAAACCGTCTGGAGGAATTTGAAAAGACCCAGGACGAATTCCAGAGGATCAGGACCAAGTTCTATGAGGAGGTTGTCTACTCGGAGGTTGATCCCACCGGGGAGGAATTCCAAAAATACTACGAGTCCATGGATCCCACCACCGCGGAATATCTTTACAAGCAGGTTATCATCAAACAGCAGGAGGATGAGGAGATGAAGGCTTATGTCAGCAAGTACTCCTCCATGAAGCCAAAGGCTGCCGCTGCCATATTTGATGAGATGACTGACAATCTGAATCTGGTGGCAGATATTCTGCTCCACATGAATTCGGAGAGCGCAGGAAATATACTGGCAAATATGAATACAAAAACAGCCGCACAAGTGACAAAAATAATGTATCCGGACTCTTAAGTAAATTCACTTATTCTCCGATAAAGTTATTGGATAATCTGTTATCCAAAATATCTTTAAAGGAGGAACACCATGGTAAGTGCACCGGTAGGCGGCGATGTCATGGTAGGCGGCTTTCAGTTTCCTCTCTCACAGACCCAGGGGTCAAACACCGAAGGCAGAGATAATTTCAGTGATATTTTCACCGGAAAAGTCGACACCTTAAAAGTTTCAAAGGAAAATTTCGTTGTGGAGAGATCTTCAAACCAGTCAATGAAGAACGATCCCGAGGAGATTAAGAATCCTTCGAACAAGGTAAAGGACACAAAGGATGTGGAGAGCAGCAGAAAAGAAACCACCGATGAAACTTCCGTAAAGACCGATGAGGCAAAGGTTGAAGAAACCAAAGATCCCGTTTCAAATGTGGATGAAACCGAGGATGAAGTAATTGCCGAAGAGGTTATCGAAGTTTTATATCAGGCGGTATCTGCAGTGATTGAAAGCATCTCTCAAACCTTCGATGTATCTGTGCAGGATGTGGCGGATGCCATCGAAGAGATCGGAGTAAGCGATCTGGAGATCCTTGATCCCGATGTAATGTCAAAGGTTTCCCTGAGTGTGGCGGGCGAAGCAGATCTGACAAAAGTCATCACGGATGAAGAACTCTACGCAGACTTCAAAGAGGTAAACAAAGAGTTTGGCGAGATCATCGAGGATATCTCAAAAGAACTTGGAGTTGAGAGAAATGAGCTTACGGATGTCATCCAGAAAGCAATTGAGACAGGACGTGAGATTCCTGTCGAGGAACCTGTAAAAGAATTCAAGATCGACACTGATGTAAAGACACCTGAGACAAATCAGGTAAGAGAAGTCGCTGAGGAAGATAACGAATCCGACGTGATCATTAACTCAGTTCAGATCAGAAATACCAAAACAGGCAGTAACGTATCCTCACAGAACGACAATACGGATTCCGAAAGCAATTCCAGTCAAACAAAGGAAACCGCAGTAAGTTCTGAAAAGGAAACTCTTCCTAAGGGGGATGCGAATTTTGAAAATCCTTTCAGAATAATGAGGGATAATGTGAGTGGAACCACAGAGATTCAGGAGGAAGCAAATATCCCTGAATTCGACAGATTCACCTCAGATGTAATGAAGCAGATAGTTGACAACATGAGAACAACCGTAAAAGACGGAATGTCAACCCTGGAGATGCAGCTTCATCCCGAGAGCCTCGGATCATTACAGGTCCAGCTTAATTCAAAGGGCGGTGCTGTAACGGCACAGTTTATAGCCCAGGATGAAAATGTTAAAAATGTTCTCGAGTCACAGCTTATCACTTTAAAAGAAACCTTCGCAGAAAAAGGTGTGACCATCGATGCCATTGAAGTCAGCGTGGAGCCCAAGACTTACGAGCAGGCTTACGAAGGACAGCAGCAAAACGGTGATACCGGAAAAGAACCTTCAAAAAGAGGCAGAAGAGCTCTTAAGATTGACGGCGATCTCTCCGATATGAACATAGAAGAGATGAATGAAGCCGACAAGATCGCGGTACAGATGATGGCCGCAAACGGAAATACGGTGGATTACACAGCTTAAGAAACAGCGGAAAGGAAAAACGATATGTCATTAGTAGCACAGATTCAGGACGGAAAACTTGTGGAAAGCGCTTCTCAAAGCTCTCTTTCAAAAAACAAGACCACTTCCTCAAACAGTGTTGACAAGGATTCATTCCTTCAGCTTCTGGTGGCACAGATGCAGTATCAGGATCCGCTGGAACCTACTTCCAACACTGAATACATTTCCCAATATGCACAGTTTACACAGGTTGAGGAAATGCAGAACATGGCCGGAAGCATGAACTTTATGAGGGCCGGTCAGCTGGTGGGACGTGAGGTTTATATCAAGACCACATCTTCAAGCGGCGACACAAACTATGTACAGGGTAAAGTTGATTATGTCGTATACGAAAACAACAAGGCATACCTCTCAATCGACGAGTCACTTTATTCAATCGATGATCTGGATACAGTTGTTGACCTGGATTATCAGAAGGCTTATGACAAGGCAACGGCTTTTGCCACAAACCTTTCAAAGCTTACAAACATTTCAGCCGTAACACTTTCGGATGAAGCAAAGATCGCAGCTTTAAAGGGCGAGTACGATGCCATGACAGATTACGAAAAGAGTTTCATAGCATCAAACATCGTGGCACATCTCGACAAATATGTGGAAAAGATAAACGAACTGAAAGCCGGCGAGAAGACAGCTGAAGAAACAAAGACAGAAGAGTAAATGATCGAATGATCCAAAAGAAACGGGGTGAATGAATATGGATATTCAGACACAGGGATTCCTTTCAATCGATCAGATGACTGACAAACTGCTGAAACAGTCACAGCCAGTCAGTGCAGGCACAACTTCAAACGGACTTACATTTGAGGATGTCTTAAAACAGAAGATCACGGGAGCGGATGCCGGGGAGATCAAATTTTCCAAGCATGCGGCCACAAGACTTTCGGATCGAAACATAACACTTACACAATCCCAGATGGACAGACTGAGTGAAGGCACAAGGAAAGCAGAGAGCAAAGGGATCAAAGATTCATTGGTACTTGTCGATTCTCTTGCATTTATCGTAAACGTGCCCAACAGCACAGTGATAACGGCAATGGATGCCACAAACACCGATGAAAATGTATTTACAAATATTAACGGAGCAGTAATAGCCTAACGACCGGACCTTACAGGGGGTCAAAGCTTTTCGACCGACAGAGAAAAGCAGCTTGCTGTTCCTTTGATAAGGAGGAACAAAACTATGATGAGATCATTGTATTCTGGCGTGTCAGGTCTTAAGACACACCAGACCAAGATGGACGTTATCGGTAACAACATTTCCAATGTTAATACCACAGCCTACAAGTCCAGTTCTATCACATTCAGTGAACTTATGAGCCAGACCACTCAGAGTGCCAGCGGTCCCAACGCCACAACCGGTACCGGCGGTACAAACGCAAAGCAGATCGGTCTCGGTGTTAAGAGCGGAGCCATCAATGTGAATATCTCTACTCAGGGTTCAGCTCAGTCAACAGGTAACCCCTTTGATATCATGATCACAGGTGACAACTTCTTCGTAGTAAACGATGGTTTGTCAAACTATTTTACCCGTGACGGTTCATTCTATGTGGACGGAGCCGGAAACCTTGCCATGACAAGTACAGGTTACAATGTAATGGGCTGGGAATTCGATGAGACCATCGGCTCCATCAAAAAAGATTCCGTTACAGCACTCAGAATCATGAGCGCTGCCAACATGACATATCCCCCCGAGGCAACCTCAAAGGCATATGTATCAGGAATCCTTGATAAGAACGACAGCGATGTGACCAGCGCAAACGGAAAGAGCATCAACTTAAATTTCTATGATCAGCTCGGTTACAGCTATACAGCAAAATTCGTATTCAAACAGTCAGATGACGCCAGCGAGTATTCTCTGGAGCTTGATTCCATTCTCGATGCATCAGGTAACGAGATAGATTTAAGCGGTGTGGATGATGACACGATCCTCTTTGGTACAGACAAGATCCAGAGCCAGGCAGGATCAATCAACTTTGATTACACCAACTATACATGGAACGGCAATCAGCTTCTTCAGGCAGGAACAGCCACGGTTGTTGCAGACTTGAGCACACTTCAGGTTGACGTTGCGGACATCATCACAAAAGCTCCCGCAGATGCCACAGAACAGCAGATCGCAGATATCGAGGCAAGTAATAAGGCTCTTGCAGCAGTTGCCGCAGCATACGGATATGAGGGCAGTGTTGACGAGTTCTTAAACTTAAGACTTATGGAGAACGGAGTTGAGACCACCATCGAGGATCTCCTCATTTCCATCAACTCAAACGCTTCAACCACCAACTCATTAAATACCATGGACGGTACAAACTATTCACTTGAGACGGTTGGACGTAATTACGAAGGTGTTGCGATCAAGTTCGATCCCGCAACAGGTGTATTTGCCGGAGTAAACGGTGTTCAGACCATCACAACGGCAACCATCAGACTTTCATCGATCCCTGCGGCTACAACAGCCAACGGACTTACAAGTAACTTTAACGATATCGAGGTTGATTTCTCTGATATCTCAATGTTTAACAACAACGGAACATCCACAGTTTCAGCCACCAGCGGTGACTCAAAGGGTGTTGGAAGCGGACGTACTCTCGGTGACATGATCGGAGTTTCGATCCAGAGTAACGGTGAGATCTACGCAAGCTATGACAACGGTATGACAAAGTGCCTCGGTCAGATGGCAACAGCTTATTTCTCAAACGCAGCCGGTCTTCAGAAAGAGGGAGACAACCTTTACTCAGCAACACTTAACTCCGGCGAATTCGACGGAATCGGTGTTGATGTAACAGCAAACGGCGGATACATGTCAACAGGACAGTTGGAGATGAGTAATGTGGATCTTTCATCCGAGTTTACCGAGATGATCGTAACACAGAGAGGTTTCCAGGCTAACAGCCGAATCATCACAGTATCCGATACACTTCTCGAGGAACTTACAAACCTTAAGAGATAATTTAAATAATCAAATATAAGTGTACTAAGGGACGAAAAAGGACTTTCGTCCCTTAAGTGCAGTGATAATATTAATTCGAAATTTCGTGTTAGATACGGGAAGAAAAATATGGTTGAAGTAACTAAACTAAACGGCACAAAAATCCTTGTAAATCCAAGTTTATTTGAAATTGTGGAGGAGACTCCGGACACCGTGATAACCCTCACTACAGGCCGAAAAATAATTGTAAAAGAAAGTAGACAAGAGATAAAAAATCTTGTAAAATTGTATAGAAAGGATATTTTTGCAGAATAATTCGAAAATTCTGCGGAAAGTTAGGTGACATTTGTGGATATTGCATCACTTGCGGGCATGGTCCTCGGTTTAGGTATGCTCATATTCGGTATCATAAGTAGTGCCGGCGTGGCAGGTTTTGGTGAATATATCGACCCGCCTTCGGCAATCATCACCTTTGGTGGTGCCATCGCGGCCACATTGGCATCCTTCAGTCTCAATGACTTTATTTCCGGACTAAAAGCCATGACCCTTATCTTTAAGGCGCCGGCCATGAATGTTGCGGAAGTTATCAGTAAAATAATCGAACTTTCTAATGTTGCCCGTAAGGAAGGTCTTCTTTCACTGGAAGAGAATGCGGCAGATTTGGATGAGCCTTTTCTTAAGAAGGGTATTCTCTTAATAGTTGACGGTACGGATCCGGACCTTGTAAGAGCCATTATGGAGACCGAACTTGTCAGCATCGAAGGCAGACACAAGAATCTGATCGGTGTCTGGGAAACTCTCGGAGCCATGGGTCCTTCCTGGGGTATGATCGGTACCCTGGTTGGTCTCGTAGATATGCTTTACCATATGGATGATGCGGCAGCTATCGGACCTGCTATGGCCGTTGCCCTCATCACAACATTGTACGGTTCACTTCTTGCCAACTGGCTTTGTGCCCCTGTGTCAAATAAGCTCAAGGCGGACAATGCAGTTGAAATGATGGTAAAAGAGGTAATGATCGAGGGACTTCTGTCTATCCAGGCAGGTGAGAACCCTCGTGTTATAGAAGAAAAACTTAAATCATTCATCGCACCCAAGGACAGAGCTGCGGCTACTCCTGATTCGGGAGGTGAGGAATAGTGGCAAAGAAAAAACAGGACGATCCACCAGCGGGATCCCCGGCCTGGATGGCCACATTCTCCGATCTGATGAACCTGCTGTTTTGCTTCTTCGTTCTTTTGTTCTCCATGTCAACCATGGATGAGGCGAAGTACAACGAAATGGTGGCTGCCATGAATTCCACATTCAGTATTTTTCAGGCGGGCGCTACGGCCATCGGAGAGGGAATACTTATATCAAGCGGTGTAAGCCAGTTAAACAACCTGGATGATTACATCAACGAATACGGTAAAGCGGCAGATTCCGACAAGGATGTGGACGCCCTTGAGGAGTTCATTTCCGGTGCCAGCGAAGAGCAGCTTCAGGATGCTCTTGAGAGCAAATATCTTCAGTCAAACGAAGAGATTGCTGAAAAGATCGAGGAAGCCGTATCCGAAAACAATATGTCCGATCAGATCGAAGTAAGCTTCACGGCTCAATACGTTCAGCTGTCCATGAAGGGAGCTTTGCTTTTTGATTCGGGAAGCGCAGAGCTGAAGGAGTCTTCGGAATCTGTACTTTTGAAAGTGGGAGTCATTCTCGAAAAGTATGCAGAGGGAACCATCGAGATCGATGGTCATACCGACAATGTCCCCATCAAGAGCGCAAGGTTTGCGGATAACGAGGAACTGTCAAGTGCCAGAGCACTTTCGGTTTTCTATTATCTGATAAACAACACCAGCATTGACGAAACCAATATGGTGCATGCGGGAATGGGAGACAGAGATCCCATAGCTGACAATGCCACGGCAGATGGCAGAAGCAAGAACAGAAGAGTAGAAATAAAAATATATAATCCGTCATAAGAGAAAGGCATAAGATGAAGAGAAATCTGTTGACAATTCTTATTTTAGCTTTGCTTATTGTGAATATTGTCCTCACTGTGGTGATGATGGTAAGCGTTACAGGCACCAACAAAAAGACCGGTGAGCTTGTCAGCAATATAGCAACGGTTATGAATCTGGAAATCTCCGATGATTCCACAGAAAATGAAAATGCGGTATCTCTTGCGGACACTGCTGTTTATACCTTCACAGATCAGTTCATGATCCTTCTTTCCGCAGATGAGAGCGGCAAGCAGGGCTACATCCTCTTTGATCTGTCACTGTCAGAGAACAAGAATCATGAGGATTTCGAATCTCTCAGCGCTATTATCGATGCCAATTCACCTGCCATCAGATCGGCGGTTGAAAATGTGGTATCAAAGCATACAGAGGCTGAGTGCAAGGCTGATTTTGATTCCATCAGACAGGAGATCCTGAGCACCGTTCAGGAGACCGTCGGTTCGGACTTTATCTATAGTGTTTCCATCAGCAACGTAAAATACGGTTGATGAGCACGACAAAAATATTTACCACTGGAGGTGAGGATTTGTGGGCGAGGTCCTTTCGCAAAACGAGATAGATAACCTGCTCGCGGCTTTGTCTGCTGGCGAACTTGACATGGATCAGATGCAAGGTCAGGACGACAAGCAGGTTAAGAATTATGATTTTAGTCGCCCTACCAAGTTCTCAAAGGAACACCTTCGTACACTTGAGATCATCTTTGAACATTACAGTCGACTTTTATCCACCAACCTGCCGGTTTACCTCAGAAAGAACGTGCAGGTAACCGTGGCCAGTTCCGAGACTGTTACATTCAGCGAGTTCAGTAACGCGTTGTCAAACCCGGTTATTTTGGGTATTATAAATTTTGAACCGTTAAACGGTTCGGTCATCATCGATCTGGCTACCAACCTGGGTTATGCCATACTCGACAGAATGCTTGGAGGAAGCGGAGCACCCCTTGACAAGGTGAGAGATTTCTCAGAGATCGAGCTCATAATCCTTCAAAAGGTTTTGGTCATGATGACGCAGCTCCTTCGAGAACCGTGGAAAAACGTGCTTGATATCGCACCGGTTTTGAGCAGACTCGAGACCAATCCCCAGTTCGCACAGGTTATCGCACCCAATGACATGATAGCCATCGTTACATTGAACATGAGAATAGGCGAAGTCGAAGGATTTATGAATGTATGTCTTCCTTTCTTTACACTGGAAGATGTCATGGACAAACTGAATACCAAGT
This sequence comes from Lachnospiraceae bacterium, assembly GCA_017958585.1. Lineage (GTDB taxonomy): Bacteria > Bacillota > Clostridia > Lachnospirales > Lachnospiraceae > RGIG10340. The sequence goes on along the minus strand of JAGDCK010000113.1, from coordinate 8,224 downwards.
ACTGGTTCTCCACCATGCAGGAGAATCACGATGAGAATTATGAAGAATATATTGAATCGCTGATCCGAAAGGTGAACATACCCGTCAAAGCAGTCCTGGGAAAGAGCATGATTTCCGTTGCGGATTTCGCAAATCTCCAGATCGGAGACTGTATCAGACTGGATACCAAGTTGGACAGCGACATGAATATATACGTAGGAAATATTAAAAAGTTTACTGCATTGCCCGGATCCAGCGATGAAAATTACGCTGTGAGAGTGACATCAGTAATCAGAGAGGAGGAGTAAGCCATGGATGGAATGCTTTCGCAAGACGAGATCAATGCCTTGCTGAATGGCTTAGATATGTCCGGAGACACACCGCCGGAAATACCGGATGAATTGTTGGCCAGCACGGACCCGGCTAATAAACCGGACGATTTTCTATCAGGCGTTGCCCCTACAACAGACAGCGGAGAGGAGCTTCTCACCGATGTCGAGAAAGATGCGATCGGAGAAGTTGCCAATATCAGTATGGGTTCATCGGCAACTACATTGTACTCCCTGGTAAACAGGAAGGTTAACATCACAACACCCATTGTTACCCTTGCCACCTGGGATTCGCTGTTGGAGTCTTATGAAAAACCCTGTGTATTTATCCAGATCAAATACACTCAGGGACTTGATGGAACAAATATATTAGTATTAAAAGAGCATGATGTAAAAGTCATCACCGACCTCATGATGGGCGGTGACGGTACCAACACAGAGGGAGAACTGGAAGAGCTGCATTTAAGTGCAATCTCGGAGGCCATGAACCAGATGATGGGTTCATCAGCCACATCGCTTTCCACAATGCTTAAGACCATCATCGATATCAGCCCGCCGTATTCTTCACTGCTTGACCTTACGCAGTTTAAATCCGGCGAGGAGATAGCACCCTTCCTCGGAGGTACATTTGTAAAGATCTCATTCAGAATGCAGATAGATGAACTGGTAGACAGTAATCTGATGCAGCTGTATCCGATAGAATTTGCAAAGAAGCTGGTTGATAATTTCATCAGCACTCAGATGGGTATCATGAATGATGATGCAGGAGAAGCACCTGCACCTGCAGCCGCTCCCACTCCGGAGCCTGCACCCACACCTGCGGCAGCACCTCAGGGTCCCGCTCAGGGCATGGGTCAGATGGACATGAACCAGATGAACATGAATCAGATGAATATGGGTCAGATGGGAATGAACCCCATGATGGGCATGGGCATGAATCCTATGATGGGCATGGGAATGGGAATGCCACAGATGGGCATGAATCCCATGATGGGCATGAACCAGGGAGTAAATGTCGCCCCTGCTCAGTTCCAGAACTTCTCCCAGGGGGCAGGAGCACTTGCCGGCCAGGAGAACATAGACCTTATCATGGATGTTCCTTTGGAGGTTACCGTAGAACTTGGACGAACCACAAAATCCATCTCGGAGATCCTTAATTTCACACCGGGTACCATTATCGAACTTGAGCGTATTGCCGGCGAGCCGATAGACGTGCTTGTAAACGGCAAGTTTGTAGCCAAGGGCGAGGTAGTGGTCATCGAAGAAAGCTTCGGTGTGAGAGTTACTGAAATTGTCAAATAATTAGAACATAAAGAACGAGCAAACGGAGGATTGGTTATATGGCAAAAAATATTTTGATATGTGACGATGCTGCTTTCATGAGAATGATGATCAAGGATATTCTTACAAAGAACGGTTACAATGTAGCCGGAGAGGCTGAGAACGGAGTTAAAGCCGTTGAAAAATTCAAGGAAGTAAGCCCCGACCTTGTGCTCATGGATATCACAATGCCTGAGATGGACGGTATCCAGGCACTTAAGGAGATAAAGAAAATGGAGCCCGGAGCACTTGTTATCATGTGTTCGGCAATGGGTCAGCAGGCAATGGTTATCGAATCCATTCAGGCCGGCGCAAAGGACTTTATCGTAAAACCTTTCCAGGCAGAGCGTGTTATTGAGGCTGTAAAGAAAGTAGTGGGTTAATGGCAGTATTACTTTCGGGAAGTCTTAATTCATATATTGAATTTATCACCGTTCTGGTGATATTTGTTCTGGTCTTAGGTGCCACGGCATTAACCACCAGGTGGATATCCGGATACCAGAAAAAGCAGGCCGGCTTGGGCAATATCGAGATAATCGATACAGCCAGGATCGGCAACAACAAGTTTATTCAGATCGTAAAGATCGGAAATACCTACAAGGTGGTGGCTCTCGGAAAGGATGAGGTCACTTATCTTGGGGATATTTCGGAGGATGAGATCCATCGCCCGGAGCCTGTATCCTTCGGGGACAGTTTTAAATCTTTACTTTCCAAATATAACAAAAACTCAATATCCGAGGATGTTGAGTCTAAGGACGACGACAATGAAGTTAACTAAGATTGCCGTAAACAAAATATTGAAACTATTATGCCTGCTGGTTACGGTGGGCATATTGTGTATTATGGACAGTCAAACGGCCTATGCCACCGACTCTGAGAGACATCTGACGGGGGATACGGAGTATTCCACCATCATCAATGAGCCGGGAACAGCAGAGACGCCTGACGACCTTAATCAGCTCAATGTTGTTAACGGAGTTACAATTACATACAACAATGACAACGGTTCTTTGAACGGTTCTCTTAGGATACTGCTTATTCTGACAATGATCGCCATTGCACCGACGATCATCATCACCATGACGTCGTTTACCAGAATAATCATTGTCCTTCATTTTACCAGGGCTGCCCTTAACACCCAGACGGCTCCGCCGAACCAGATCTTAACAGGACTTGCACTTATACTTACTTTCTTTATAATGCAGCCTACTCTTAACAAGATCTATGACGAGGCCATCGTACCTTTTGAGAACGGTCAGATCGACCAGACAGAAGCATTTGAACTGGGAATGCAACCCATGAGGGATTTCATGGCCCCGCAGACACAGTTAAAGGATGTTAAGCTTTTCATGGATATAGCAGGGCAGGAGTGGGACGGCAATATCGAATCCATTCCAAACAGCGTGCTGGTGCCAAGCTTTGTGGTTAGTCAGCTTAGAGCCGCATTTTGGATCGGCTTTATGATATACATTCCGTTTATCGTCATAGACATGGTTGTGGCTTCGACCCTCATGAGTATGGGTATGATGATGCTTCCGCCCACCACTGTGTCCATGCCGTTTAAGATCCTGCTGTTCGTTCTGGCGGACGGCTGGGCACTTATCATAGGTCAGGTAGTGCAGACCTTTTATTGATCTTTTAGGGGAGGATTAGGTTATGACTGTAGATGCGGTTACGGATATGACAAGAACTGCGTTGTATCTGATTTTAAAAACTTCCCTGCCGTTACTTTTGGTTTCATTGGTGATCGGTTTGGTAGTCAGTATTTTTCAGACAGTGACATCGATTCAGGAGCAGACACTTACGTTTGTTCCCAAGATAATCGGTGTTTTTGTTGCGCTTATGGTCTTTGGTCACTGGATGATCAATTCCATGGTTGAATATACACAGGAGCTCTGGAGCACTTTCAGCCTGTATATACATCAATAAGGGATTAAAATGATCGATTATTCTTTTTCTCTTTATGATTTTGAATATTTTTTGCTGGTGTTAGTCAGGATCTCCACATTCGTGTTTGTGGCGCCGTTTTTTAGTATGAGTAACACTCCTGCGAGAGTTAGAATTGCCATCAGTTTCTTTACGGCGATCCTCCTCTACGGAACGCTTTCACCTGCGGATATGCCTGCATCGGATTCGGTTTTACAATACGCCATCGTGGTGCTTCGTGAAGCCATGACAGGACTTTTGATAGGATTTGGCACCAATATGTGTACTTCAATAGTCAGCGTCACGGGAGCCATAGCCGACATGGAGACGGGTCTTTCCATGGCTACGCTGTACGACCCGGCCACCAGGCAAAATACATCAATAACAGGTGTTTTGTATCAATACGCCGTTACCATGATGCTTATTGCAAGCGGTATGTACAGGTATCTTTTCGGTGCACTGGCAGACACTTTTGTGCTGATACCGGTTAACGGAGCTGTGTTTCACGCAGATTCACTTCTGGAAAACGTGATCGTCTTTATGAGCGATTACATTTTGATCGGATTCAGGATTGTGCTTCCCATTTTTTGCGTAATGATCTTACTTAACTCGATCTTAGGTGTCCTTGCAAAGGTGGCACCGCAGATGAACATGTTTGCAGTGGGAATGCAGATTAAGATAATTGTTGGTTTGGGAACCATGTTTTTGACGATAGGTCTTTTGGAAAATGCGGCAGATTTTATTTTCCGGGAGATGAAGGTGATGATCACCGGATTCGTACAGAGCATGACTTAAGGGGAAAAATGGTTTTAAAGTATAATCTTCAGTTCTTTGCAGAGGGCGAGGGCGGTGAAAAGACCGAACAGGCCACTCCGAAAAAATTGAATGATGCCAGAAAAAAGGGACAGGTTGCAAAGAGTAAAGAGATATACAACGGAGTTGGACTCTTAGCCCTCTTTGTACTGCTCAGATTCTGGACGGCGCACATCGGAACAAGCTTTTTAAATATGTTTTCCTTTGTGTACGGTAAGATTGACGATACAGTGGTGTTCTGGCACGGATTTATGCCGGAAAACGACTCTTTTATGATATTTCGTGAGGTTTTAATAAATATCCTCATAATCCTGGCACCGGTGCTTGCCATAATGTTTGTGCTGGCTGTCGTATGCGATATCGCCCAGGTGGGATGGAAGGTCACCGGTGAACCCTTAAAGCCGAAGCTTGAAAAGCTTAATCCCTTAAACGGGGTAAAGAGGCTTTTTTCATTAAATTCACTGGTGGAACTCATAAAATCCATCTTAAAGATTTTTTTGATCGCCTATGTTTGTTATACTTATCTGAGAGATAAATGGTCCATGCTTTTCTTTCTCTTTGACATGCCCATGCTACAGGCACTCAAAGAACTTTTGAGCGTGGTATGCACCCTGGGATTTCGTATCACCATCGTTTATCTCATAATATCCGTTGCGGATCTGGTCTATCAGAAGCAGAAATTCAAGTATGACATGAAGATGACCAAGAACGAAGTAAAAGAAGAATTTAAGCAGGCTGAAGGAGATCCTCAGATCAAGGGAAAGATCAGGCAGAGAATGCGTGAGGCTTCCCAGAGGAGAATGATGCAGGATGTCCCCAGAGCCGATGTGGTAATCACGAACCCTACCCACTATGCCGTTGCCATATCCTATGATCCGGATGTGTCCGATGCACCCATAGTCCTGGCAAAGGGAGAAGATTATCTTGCCGCAAAGATCAAAGAGGTGGCAAGGGAAAACCACGTTGAGATCGTAGAAAACAAGCCTCTTGCCCGTATGCTTTATGCAAACGTGGAAATAGGAGAGGCGATCCCGCCGGAGCTGTATCAGGCGGTGGCCGAGGTATTGGCTTTTGTATATCACTTGAAGGGTAAGGCCTGAGGAAAGGAGTTAGCATGAACATATCCAGATTGACTAGGACAGATGCCATGGTGGCAATCTATATTCTGGTAGCTTTTGCAATGCTGATCATTCCCTTACCCGCAGGTATTCTGGACGTATTTATGGCATTCAACATTGCCATAGGTTTTACGATCCTCTTTGCATGTATGTTTACCAAGGAAGTGCTGGAAATGTCATATTTCCCCACGATCCTTTTGTTCACCACCATATTCAGGATCGCCATGAACGTATCCTCCACCAGACTTATCCTCACCACCGGCAACAGCGGTAACGTTGTCAAAACCTTCGGTGAGTTCGTAGGAGGCGGAGATCTGATCGTAGGTGGCGTGGTATTTATCATCCTGATCATGATCCAGTTTTTGGTAATCAACAAAGGTTCCGAGCGAGTTGCCGAAGTAACCGCAAGATTCACTCTTGATGCCATGCCCGGTAAGCAGATGGCTATCGATGCGGATCTTAACACCGGAGCCATCGATGATAAGGAAGCAAAAAACAGGCGAGACAAGATCCAGCAGGAAGCCAGCTTCTTTGGTTCCATGGACGGTGCCGTTAAGTATGTAAAGGGAGATGCCGTGGCAGGTCTTCTCCTTACCGTGATCAACCTGGTGGGCGGACTCCTGATGGGTATCTTAAGGAATGGAATGGATGCGGGAACCGCTGTAAATACCTTCGGTATCCTTACAATCGGTGACGGCCTTGTAAGCCAGATCCCCTCCCTTTTGATATCACTTTCAACAGGTATCCTGGTCACAAAGGGCGGAGCGGAAGCGGACTTCGGTCCATCCATCATAAAGCAGCTTTTCGGTGTGCCCAAAGTAATGTACATTGTGGGCGCCACACTTATGTTTTTAGGTGTATTTACAAAGTTAAATATCATTCTCTTTGTGGGAATGGGACTTTTGTTTGTGGTTGGCGGAAGACTTATCGCCGGAAACTTGGAGACCGCAAATATCGAGAATGAGGTAAGCGCTGACGAGCAGGCGGCTGAGGAGATCAGACAGCCGGAGAACGTAAACAGCCTGCTTTCGGTTGATCCCATAGAGCTTGAATTTGGTTACGGTATTATTCCCCTGGCGGATGTAAACCAGGGCGGTGACCTCCTTGACCGAGTTGTCATGATCAGGCGGCAGATCGCATTGGAACTTGGTACCGTTGTGCCCATCATCCGTTTGAGGGACAATATTCAGCTTAATCCTAATCAGTACATTATAAAGATAAAGGGAATTCAGGTCTCTGAAGGTGAGATCCTCTTTGACCACTATATGGCCATGAATCCCGGTTATGTGGAGGAAGAGATTTCCGGTATACCCACTTTTGAGCCTTCATTCCATCTCCCTGCAATCTGGATCACGGAGAGTCAGAGGGAGAGAGCGGAGAGCCTTGGCTACACCGTTGTGGATCCTCCTTCAATCATTGCAACACATCTGACAGAGGTAATCAGAAGCCATATTGCAGAGCTTCTCACAAGACAGGATGTTCAGAACCTCTTAAACAATTTAAAGGAGACCAATCCTTCCCTTGTGGAGGATCTGGTGCCAAAGGTTATCGGCCTTGGCGAGGTGCAGAAGGTATTGCAGAATCTGCTTAGAGAGGGTATCTCCATCAGAGATCTTTTGACCGTCCTTGAGACTTTGGCAGATTACGCCCCCACCACCAGGGATACGGATATTTTGACGGAATATGTGCGCCAGAGCTTAAAGAGGGCTATTTCCGTTAAATTCTTCCCGCCCCATGAGACCACAAGCGTGGTTACCTTAGATCCCAAGATCGAGCAGGAGATCATGTCCAGTGTGAAACAGACTGAGACCGGAGCCTTCCTGAACCTCGATCCCACCAGGTCAAAGGCCATCATCGATTCTGTGGGCAGGGAAGTCAAAAAACTGGAGAATCTGGGAAAAAATCCCATTGTTATAACTTCTCCCATTGTCAGAATATATTTTAAACGTTTGACTGAGGATTATTACAGGGACCTCATCGTGGTTTCATACAACGAAGTTGAGTCCAATGTAGAACTTCAGTCGGTAGGAATGGTGACAGCATAATGATTATCAAAAAATTTCTCGGAAAAACCGAAGAGGAAGCCATTGCTCTTGCAAAGAAGGAACTGGGCAGCAATGTGGTGGTCCTTAATGTCAAAAAGAACGTAAAGAAAAAAGGTCTTTTTGGCGTATTTAAGGCAAAACTCGTTGAGGTCACCGTGGCCCTTGAGGAGGAGAGCGAGACTTTGGAGCGAACCAGAAGAGAGGCTGCAGCAAAGCAGGCCGAGGTCGCAGCAAAGGTTAAAGAGACAGAAAAAAGGGAAGAGGATAAGAAAGAAAATCCTTCCGAGAATATAGAAAAGCGCCTTGATACTCTTCAGAGTCTTATCGAGAATCAGATAAGGAGCGAAAAGACTTCTTCATCCGAAAAAACTGCGGATAAGGCCGAGGAAAAAGAGGAGGAGACTCCCGAGGAAAAGGAAGTAAAGACCTCCCCCGAAGATGAGGAACAGACCAGATTTTTAAATCTTCTTCATACCACCATGCTCGAAAATGAAGTGGATGAAAAATATGCCGAACAGATAATGGATGAGATCGAAAAGATAAAAAAGCCAAACATGCCCATGGATTATCTCTTGGCTAATATTTATCAGAAGATGATACTTAAGTTTGGTAAGGCGGAAGGAATCTCAGCATCTGAGAAAAATCCCAAGGTCGTGATCTTTATGGGTCCCACAGGTGTGGGAAAGACCACCAC
>JAGDCK010000112.1 GCA_017958585.1 Lachnospiraceae bacterium | reverse complement strand
TGCTCGCCTACGCCCTCCACAACGGCTATAGCTCCCGAGTGTCTGACACAGAATCTCTCACCTGCCATGCCGCTGATATAAGCTTCTCCCAGGGTTGCTCCAAACAGGGCGACGTTTCCGCAGATGATATTGTTCTCAGCATCATATGCCGCCTCGGCAGGGGCCTTAAGCACCAGCTTTCCGCCTGATAAGCCTTTTCCGAAATAGTCATTTGTATCACCCACAAGATTTATGGTCACACCCTTTGGCAGGAAAGCTCCAAAGCTCTGTCCGCCGGCGCCCTTTGCATTTACGGTGATGGTGTCATCATTTAATCCTTCGGGATTCTTTCTCGTAACCTCGGCTCCGAGAAGTGTACCGAACGCTCTGTCAGTGTTTGTGACGCTTATCTCTATCTGCGAATCACTGCCTGTCTTTATGGAATTTAAAACCTTCCTGTCCTTTAACAGGATCGATTCATCCTTTGTGTTTTCAAGATGAAAATCAAATGCATTCTTTATGTTGAATACGTTGTTCTCAAGGGCTGTGGGAGCAAGTATTCCCGAGAGATCGATTAATGAAGCAGCCTGACCAAGGCCCTCCTTTTTGGTCAAAAGATCTGTTCTTCCGACCAGCTCTTTCATGGTCCTTACGCCAAGCTCTGCCATGATCTCCCTGACTCCTCTTGCGATGAAGAGCATGAAGTTTTCAACGTACTCTGCCTTACCGGCGAAGTTCTCACGAAGCTTCGGATTCTGAGTCGCAATTCCGTAAGGACATGTATCAAGATTACATACTCTCATCATGGTGCATCCCAAAGTTACAAGGGGTGCGGTTGCAAAACCGAATTCCTCGGCGCCAAGGATTGCTGCGATCACCACATCCTTAGGGCTCATAAGCTTTCCGTCTGTCTCGATTGTAACCTTGTCTCTAAGTCCGTTCATAATAAGGGTCTGATGAGCCTCCGCCAGGCCAAGCTCCCATGGAAGACCCGCATTATGTATGGAGCTTAACGGTGCGGCTCCTGTTCCTCCGTCATAACCGGAGATCAGTACCACCTGTGCTCCTGCCTTTGCAACACCGGCCGCAATGGTTCCTACACCTGCCTCTGACACCAGCTTCACAGAGATCCTTGCATCTGTGTTTGCGCATTTAAGGTCATATATGAGCTGAGCCAGGTCCTCGATCGAATAGATATCGTGGTGAGGAGGCGGCGATATCAGGCTTACACCGGGGGTTGAATGACGTGTCTTTGCAATCCAGGGGTAAACCTTTTTTGCAGGAAGATGTCCGCCTTCACCGGGCTTTGCACCCTGTGCCATCTTTATCTGAATCTCTTTTGCACTGATTAGATATCTGCTGGTCACACCGAATCTGCCGGATGCAACCTGATTTATTGCAGAGCAATAATCAAACTCCGTTCCTGCGGATTCAAGTCTCTCATCGCTCTCTCCGCCCTCGCCGGAATTGGATTTTCCGTGAAGTCTGTTCATGGCAAGAGCCAGCGCCTCGTGGGCTTCCTTGGAGATAGAACCGTAGCTCATGGCACCGGTCTTAAATCTCTTTACGATCTCCTCCTCGCTCTCAACATCATCCGGTGATATAGGCTTGTTTGCAGCCTTAAAGTCCACAAGGCTCCTCAAATATCCTGTATTTTCATCGTCAACCATCTTGCAGTATTCTTTGAATTTGTCAAAGTTACCCTCTCTTGTGGAGGTCTGGAGCATGTGGATGGTCTTTGGATTATATCTGTGCTGTTCACCCTGGGCTCTCATCTTGTGTCTTCCGAGAGCTGCAGCGCTTAAATCGCTGTCAAGTCCCAGAGGGTCAAAAGCCTTTGAATGGTTATTGTCCACTGCCTCCGCTATGTCCTTTAATCCGATTCCGCCTACGCGGCTCACGGTCTTTGTAAAGTATCTGTCTATCACGTCCTTTGATATACCCATGGCCTCGAACATCTTGCTTCCCTGATAGGACTGAATGGTGGAAATACCCATCTTTGAAGCTATCTTTACGATTCCTTTTAATACCGCTTTGTCATAATCATCCACCGCCGCATAGTAGTCCTTGTCCACAAGTCCTTTTTCCACAAGGGATGCAATGGAAGCATGGGCAAGATAAGGATTTACTGCGCTTGCTCCGTATCCGAGAAGTGTTGCAAAGTGGTGTACCAGCCTTGGCTCTCCGCTCTCAAGTATAAGTGACATGGCGGTGCATTTTTTTGTGGTTACAAGATGTGAGTGCACTGCTGCCACAGCCAGGAGTGAGGGAATGGCCACATGGTTTTCGTCAACTCCCCTGTCTGAGAGGATCAGTATATCCGCTCCGTTTTTGTACGCCTTGTCCACCTCCACAAACAGATGGGCGATGGCTGAATCTATGGGAGTACTCTTGTAATATAATGTGGAAACCTTTTCAACCTTTAAATCCTTATTTTTAATATGCTCAAGCTTCAAAAGATCAAGGTCGCTCAAAATCGGATTTTCAATCTTTAAAACCCTGCAGTTTTCAGGTTTTTCCATCAGCAGATTTCCGTTTTTACCTATGTAAACGGTTGTGGATGTCACGATCTTTTCCCTGTCCGCATCGATGGGGGGATTTGTGACCTGGGCAAACATCTGCTTGAAATAATAAAACAGGGGCTGGTACTGTTTTGAGAGGGCGGCTATGGGTGTATCTATACCCATGGCTCCGATGTGCTCGCTTCCCGAGAGCGCCATGCCCGCGATTTCTTCTATGCAGTCCTCATAGCTGTAACCGAATGCAATATGAAGTCTTGAAAGCTCCTCATCAGTAAATGAAGGTATCTTTTCATTGGGAACCTTTAAGGATGAAAGCTTTACAAGTCCCTGGTCAAGCCACTCGCCGTAGGGGCTCTTTTTTGCATATATCTCCTTCACCTTGGAATCGTCCAGGATCACACCTTTTTTGGTATCCACCAGGAGCATTTTTCCGGGATGAAGCCTTTCTTTTTTCAAAATATGCTTTTCATCGATATCAAGGACGCCCACCTCGGATGAGAGGATCAGCCTGTCATCGTCGCATACGTAGTATCTGGAAGGACGAAGTCCGTTTCTGTCAAGGATCGCTCCCATGTAATCACCGTCTGAAAACAGAATGGATGCGGGGCCGTCCCAGGGCTCCATCATGGTTGCATAATATTGATAAAAATCTCTCTCCTCGGTGGAGATGGTGTCGTTGTGATCCCAGGGCTCCGGGATAAGAAGTGACGCCGCAAGGGGTAAGTCCATTCCCCCCATCACCAGAAACTCCAATGTATTGTCAAGCATTGCTGAGTCGGAGGCTTCCCTTGGTATAACGGGCAGAACTCTTGTCATATCCTCATCCGAGAATTTGTCAGTGTCCATGGTCTCCTCTCTTGCAAGCATCTTGTCCACGTTACCCTTGATGGTATTGATCTCACCATTGTGCACAAGCATTCTGTTGGGATGAGCTCTCTCCCAGCTGGGATTTGTGTTTGTGGAAAATCTTGAATGCACCATGGCGATGGCAGATTCATAATTTTCATCCTCAAGATCCGCAAAGAAGGTCCTGAGCTGCCCTACCAAAAACAGTCCCTTGTAGCAGACGGTCCTGCAGGACAGGGAGCATACATAAGAGATATCATTACTCTGCTCGAAAACCCTGCGGATTATATAAAGCTTTCTGTCAAAATCTATGTCATTTTCAAGTTCTTCCGGTCTTTCCACAAAGGCCTGGTAAATATCGGGCATGCTCTCATATGCCTTTTTGCCAAGCACCTGCGGGTTTGTGGTCACCTTTCTCCAGCCCAAAAACTTAAGGCCTTCCTTTTGAACGATGACTTCGAACATCTTTCTGGATCTGTTTCCTTTTAACTCATCCGTTGGTAAAAAGATCATACCCACACCGTATTCTCTCTCTTTTCCAAGCTGAATGCCGATGTCTTTGCATACTTTTTTTAAGAATTTGTGAGGAACCTGTGTAAGAATTCCCACGCCGTCTCCGGTCTTACCCTCGCCGTCCTTGCCGGCTCTGTGCTCTAAGTTTTCAACAATTGAAAGGGCGTCCGCCACGATCCTGTGGCTCTTTTTTCCCTTAATATTTACTACGGCACCGATACCGCAATTGTCATGCTCAAAACTTTCACGATAAAGGGGTGCCTGCCCCGAGGGCGATTCTGTCATTTTCATTTGCGTTCCTCCTTGTATGCTGAAGCAGCTTTAACCAGTCCTTTAAAGAGCGGATGTGCTGCATCGGGTCTTGATTTGAATTCGGGATGGGCCTGTGTTGCCACAAAATAGGGGTGATCCTTAATCTCTATCATCTCAACGATGTTTCCGTCAGGGGATAGTCCCGAGAGGATCATGCCGTTTTTCTCAAGTTCATTTCTGTAATCATTGTTTACTTCATATCTGTGTCTGTGTCTCTCAAAGATATTCTTTGTGCCGTACAGTTCATACGCCTTTGAATCCTCTTTAAGGTCACAGGGATATGCTCCAAGTCTCAATGTTCCTCCAAGGTCCTTTATCTTGTCCTGACCGGGAAGGAAATTGATCAGAGGGTTCTTTGTATCCGGGTCAAATTCGATGGAGTTTGCATCCTTTAAATTCAGGACATTCCTTGCAAATTCAATGATTGAAAGCTGCATGCCAAGACATATGCCAAGGAATGGGATATTGTTTTCTCTGGCGTATTTTATGGCGGTAATCTTGCCCTCTATGCCTCTGTTTCCAAAGCCTCCGGGAACCAGGATTCCGTCAGCACCTTTTAGGATCTCTCCCACGTTCTCCTCTGTGATATCCTCTGAATCTGTCCAGGCTATCTCCACTTCCTGTCTGTTTGCGATGCCTCCGTGCCTTAATGCCTCTGCAACGGACAGATATGCGTCATGGAGCTGCACGTATTTTCCGACGATGGCGATCTTTACTTTTCCCAAAGGATTTTTGTAATCAGATACCATCTGCTTCCATTTTCCAAGGTCGGGCTCCGGGCAGGGGATGTTTAATACGCTGCACACTGCCTTTGCAAGTCCCTCCTCCTCAAGCATAAGAGGAACTTCGTACAGCGACTCTGCATCCAGATTCTGAAGTACATGCTCTTTTTGCACATTGCAAAAGAGAGCTATCTTTTCACGCATGCGATCATCCACCGGATAATCAGATCTGCATACCAAAATATCAGGCCAGATTCCCATGGATTGAAGGGCCTTTACGGACATCTGTGTGGGCTTTGTCTTCATCTCCCCTGAAGCCTTTAAATAGGGGATCAGAGTAACTTCTATGAGGGCCGCATTCTCTCTTCCAACCTCTGCCTGGAACTGCCTTATGGCCTCCAAAAAGGGCTGGGATTCGATATCTCCCACGGTTCCTCCGATCTCTATGATGGAGATCGTCTCCTCATCCGCAGATTTTGCCTTGTAGATTCTGTCCTTTATCTCGTTTGTAATATGGGGGATTACCTGAACGGTTCCTCCGCCGTAATCGCCGTGGCGTTCTTTGTTCAAGACTGACCAGTATATCTTTCCCGTGGTCACATTGGAATTTCTGTCCAGATTTTCATTTATGAATCTCTCGTAATGGCCAAGGTCAAGGTCTGTCTCCGTTCCGTCGTCCGTAACGAAAACCTCACCGTGCTGTATGGGATTCATGGTTCCCGGATCCATATTGATGTAGGGATCGAACTTCTGCATGGTGACATGATAGCCTCTTGCCTTTAAAAGCCTTCCAAGGCTTGCCGCAGTGATTCCCTTTCCAAGTCCCGACACCACACCGCCGGTCACAAATACATACTTAACCATCTTATTTTCCTCCAATTATTGCCTTAATCGAGTAGGCTGTCTCCTACTCGCTGACCATAGATGAAAACACTTCGTTTTTTTTATCTATGATTAGCAGTCGCCAAATGTCTGCCCGAGCAAGCTTGGTAACCACTTGGCTCGTTGCCATTCACATAGATATAACCGCTTCGATTGTTATATCTATGATTAGCAGTCGCCAAATGTCTGCCCGAGCAAGCTC
>JAGDCK010000111.1 GCA_017958585.1 Lachnospiraceae bacterium | reverse complement strand
CCGATCCCCACGCCCATATAATCAACCCCTGTCCAGTATCCGGAATTGTGCCTTGACTCATATCCTTTTATGGCATAATTTGAGATCTCATATCTGTGAAAGCCGGCACTGTTCAGGACATTGTCAGTAAGTTCATACATCTCTCTGTCCTCATCCTCGGTGGGGAGATTTAATTTTCCGAGGCTGTTAAGTCTGTAAAACTCTGTCCCCTCCTCGATTATAAGAGAATAGGATGAGACATGCTTTGGCATGGGCTTTAAGTTTACTATTTTTTCAAGGCTTTCCCTGTAGTCGGAAATGCTCTGATCCGGCAGGGCACTCATGAGATCCACGTTTATGTTATCAAACCCTGCCTTTAAAGCCTCCGCATAGTTTTTTAAAAAAGTGGCATAGTCATGGATCCTGCCAAGCTTTTTTAACTCCTCGTCCCTTGTGGACTGAAGTCCCATGCTCAGCCTGTTTATGCCGATCTTTTTATAAAAAGAAAACTCCTCTCCGTTTACAGTACCGGGATTAACTTCCAGAGTTATCTCGGCGTCGTCATTAACGGAAAATGAATCAAATATCTTGTCCAGGATTTTTTGAATAAGGGCAGGATTTAAGACCGAGGGAGTTCCTCCCCCGAAATAGATACTTGCAACGGGTCTGCCCTGCAGAGATCTCTTTCTAAAGTCGATCTCTCTAAGCAGGGCATCCACGTAATCTTCTTTTGTTTTGTCGTCTGCCGGTGCGGACAGAAAGTCGCAATAGGCGCATTTTCTTACACAAAAGGGGATATGAATATAGATTTCTGTTTGATCTTTATTTGTCATCATCTAATTTTAACACACTCATGAAAGCCTTCTGAGGGATCTCTACGTTACCGATCTGGCGCATACGCTTCTTTCCCTCTTTCTGTTTTTCAAGAAGCTTCTTTTTACGGGAGATATCACCGCCGTAACACTTTGCAAGGACATCCTTTCTCATGGCTTTAACGGTTTCTCTTGCTATGATCTTTCCGCCAACAGCCGCCTGAATGGGGATCTCGAAAAGGTGTCTCGGGATCTCATCCTTTAATTTTTCACACATCTTGCGGCCTCTCTCATAAGCGGAATCCGCATGGACGATAAAGGATAGCGCATCAACTTCCTCTCTGTTTATGAGGATGTCAAGTTTTACAAGCTCGGACTTTTCGTAGCCCTTAAGGTCATAGTCAAATGATGCATATCCGCGGCTTCTGGATTTAAGCGCATCGAAAAAGTCGTATATTATCTCATTTAAAGGAAGCTCATATTTAAGCAATGCTCTGCTTCCCTCGATGTATTCCATGCCGAGGTATCTGCCTCTTCGCTGCTGGCAAAGCTCCATGATGGAACCGATGAATTCCTGAGTCACCATGATCTCTGCAGTCACTATGGGCTCCTCCATGTACTCGATCTCGGAAGGATCCGGCAGATTTGAAGGATTGGTAAGCTCTATCACTTCTCCGCTTGATTTGTGCACCTTATAAACTACGCCGGGAGCGGTGGTAACCAGGTCTAAGTTATATTCTCTCTCAAGTCTCTCCTGGATGATCTCAAGGTGTAAAAGTCCTAAAAATCCGCATCTGAAACCAAATCCCAGAGCGATGGAAGTCTCGGGCTCATAGAAAAGTGAAGCGTCATTTAGCTGAAGTTTTTCAAGGGCATCCCTGAGGTCAGGGTATTTAGCTCCGTCAGCGGGATAAAGACCGCAATAAACCATGGACTGAACCTGCTTGTAACCGGGAAGAGCTTCCGCACAGGGATTGTCCACATCCGTCACCGTATCACCCACGGTGGTCTCTTTCACATTTTTGATGGAAGCCGTAATATATCCCACCATTCCGGCAGAGAGTTCCTCGCAGGGGATAAACTGTCCCGCGCCAAAATATCCTACTTCCACCACGTCCTCAACGGCACCTGTTGCCATCATCTTTATCTTTGTACCTTTTTTCACGGTTCCGTCCATGATCCTGCAAAAGATGATAACGCCTCTGTAGGAATCGTAGAGGGAGTCAAATATAAGATCCTTTAAGGGAGCTGTAGGGTCGCCTGTTGGTGCAGGTATCTTTTCGATTATGGCCTCCAGCACATCCTCGATACCGATACCGTTTTTGGCTGATATCAAAGGAGCATCCTGTGCTTCTATTCCGATCACATCCTCTATCTCGTCTATTACGCGCTTGGGTTCAGCACTTGGCAGATCGATCTTGTTGATAACGGGAAAGACATCCAGATCATTGTCGAGAGCCAGGTAAACGTTTGCCAGCGTCTGGGCCTCGATACCCTGAGCCGCATCCACCACAAGGATCGCACCGTCACATGCCGCAAGAGCACGGCTTACCTCGTAGTTAAAATCCACATGTCCCGGAGTATCTATAAGGTTAAAAATGTACTCCTCACCGTTTTTTGCCTTGTAAACAGTCCTTACAGCCTGGGCCTTGATGGTGATACCTCTCTCCCTCTCAAGATCCATATTGTCCAGGACCTGCTCCTGCATCTCACGGCTTGTGAGAAGTCCGGTCTTTTCTATGATCCTGTCTGCCAGAGTGGACTTACCATGATCTATATGCGCAACTATACAAAAATTTCTGATCTTATTTTGGTCAATTTTGGCCATTGAAATATTCCTCACGTTTTAGTTATTATGTTTAGTAAACCAAGTTAGATTTTAGCAAAAAAACTATCCACTGTCTATTATGCAATTGTACACTTTGGTCAGTTTTTTGCAAAAAAATATAATTTATTATTGACAAAACGAAACGAATTTAATACACTTACAAGGTATGTTTAAGTTAGCTCACCGTGTCTTAGCTAAGGTTAAACATTTAAGTAAACAAACACGCATTACAAATGGAGGTGTACAAACTTGGCTAACATTAAATCTGCAAAGAAGAGAATTTTAGTTTCTCGTATCAGAACTGATAGAAATAAGGCTATCAAGTCAGAAGTTAAGACAGCAATCAAGAAGGTTTTCGCTGCTGTTGAGGCTGGTGACAAGGCAGCTGCACAGGCAGCTCTTGTAAGCGCTACAAAGGTTATCGAGTCAGCAGGTTCTAAGGGTGTTTACCACAAGAACAACGTTGCTAGAAAAGTAGCTCGTATCGCTAAAGCCGTTAACGCTATGGCTTAATTCATTCCATAGAATATATTTTTAAATGTCAAAAGCATCCATACCGTCATGTGGATGCTTTCTTTTTATCCAAAAAACCCTTCTATTTCACAAAAAAAGCGGAACCCCTTAAAAAGGAATTCCGCGTAGCATGCATTTTATCAGATTCCAAAATACCTTGCCGCCTTAAGTATCGCTATCTCACTCTTTCCGTCGGGGATCCTGTTTTCCATCACATCTTTTACCAGATCCTCAAGAGGAACCTCGCATACATCCAGAAACTCTCCCTCGTCCCGATCCT
>JAGDCK010000110.1 GCA_017958585.1 Lachnospiraceae bacterium | reverse complement strand
CAGTATGATGAACACCTTAAGCGATGGGGACAATCTCTGGGTGGATAAGCTATCATACAGATTCAAGGACCCTGAGAGATTTGATATTGTAGTATTCCCTCCTAGAAGTGACCTTTCTTCACATTATATTAAGAGGATCATCGGTCTTCCCGGTGAGACCATCCGCATTGACGAGGACGGTTATATTTATATAAACGGAGAGGTCCTGGAAGAGAGCTACGGCAGGGAAGTGATCAGAGAGGAAATGCGCGGAAGAGCCGAAAATGATGTGGTTCTTGGTGATGATGAGTATTTTGTCATGGGAGATAACAGAAACGAGAGCCTTGATTCCCGTTTTGAGATAGTGGGAAGTATCAAGAGGAGCGAACTAACCGGAAAGGGTGCTTTCCGCATATGGCCTTTGAATAAATGGGGAAAGATCGACTAAATGAAAAGTGCAAGTGAAATCAAAGAAATATTAAAGGCAGCTTCCGATCTTGATCTGCCTGATCTCATAAAAGAATTTGAAACTGATGAGAGAAAAGCGGTTGTGACCCTTGTGGAGTCAGCAAAAAAACGTCTTCAAAAGCTTGAGATTGAAAAGGCAAGGATCGAAAAACTCTGGGAGTTTGAACGTAAATATCCGGAATATGAATTTATCTGCGGTATTGATGAAGTGGGTCGTGGCCCTCTTGCGGGCCCTGTTGTGGCAGGCGCCGTGATCTTACCCAAGGATTGTGACATTCTATATATTAATGATTCAAAGAAATTGTCCGAAAAAAAGAGAGAGGAACTTTTTTGCATCATAGAGGAAAAGGCTTTAAGCTGTGCCGTTGGTTTCGCATCTCCCGAGAGGATAGATGAGATAAATATCTTGCAGGCCACCTATGAAGCAATGCGCGAGGCGGTATCAAAGCTTGACCCGGCGCCCACACTTTTATTAAACGATGCTGTAAAGATTCCCGGTATAGATATCAAACAGGTACCCATTATAAAAGGGGATGCCAAGAGTATTTCTATTGGAGCGGCCAGTATTTATGCCAAGGTCACCAGGGACAGAATGATGACAGATTATGCGGAAATCTATCCCGAATACGGCTTTGCATCAAACAAGGGATATGGCAGTGCGGAACATATTGCGGCTCTTCAGAAATATGGTCCTACGCCCATCCACAGAAAAACATTCATTACACATTTTATATAGGAAAATCATATGAATTTGAGCGAATTGTTCTTTGGCAACAATCAAATATCGAATTCAATTCAAACACCCACCGGTCAGTCTGCTCCCACGCAGGCGGACGTCGGTGCGGCTTTGACTCGTACCATCATGTCTTTGATTCCCGGTTCCACCATCACAGGTGAGATTCTGTCAAGGGACAGTGATCTTGCCCAGGTAAAGATAGCCGGGGATCTCATCCTTAATGCCAAAATTGATGCTGCCATCAATCTGGAAACAGGAAAACCCATTACATTTGAAGTTAAAAATAACGGAAAAAACTTAAGCCTTTCTCCGCTTTTTACTAATACCGCATCAACTCAGACCGTGACAAAAGCTCTGAATATGGCGCAGCTCCCGGTAAATGATGTATCCGTATCCATGACTCAGAATATGATGAGCCGTGGCATGAGTATTGACATAAATTCCCTTCAAAACACTTATAAGGAAGTGCTGAATTTCGGCGCGGAAAACTTAAACAGTATCGTGTCTTTGCGGGAGATGAACAGCCCCGTCTCCGAAAAGACCATAGCGGAATATAAGGCTGTGGCTGAACTGGAATTTAAGATGGAGGAAGGCGTTGGAAAAACCTTCGACAATCTGTCGAAAGTATATGAATCAATGGTTGAAAGCGGTGATGATAACGGCGCTGTAAAGCTTTTAAATGATCTTCAGAACCTCTATGATTCATTCAAGGCTTCGGGGGCTTCCGGAGAAACACTTGCCACAAACTCTGATCCGACGTTGCAGTCCGGAGTATTAACAGGTAAAGAATCTGCAAATGGTGAAGTTGCAATAAATGGGTCTGCAAATAATGGAGTGGTAAATAGTGAAGCCACCGTAAATACTTCCGGTAAAGAACTTGTTCCCGATGCTGAAACCAAACTAAATGAGGAACTGCTTAAAAATTTTTCTGCCACCGAAATCTCTGTTCAGGGTAAAGAGGCAGTTAACTCTCAGGCAGAAAGCTTATCTGCAGATCTCAAAGCACAGACCTTGGGTGAGACACCGGAGAAAGCCTTAAATGCAGAGGGAAAGCCCTCACTAAACTTTGACCCTGCACAGAATAAGGATGTTAATATACTAAACAGTTCTGAATCTTTATTTAAAGAGATACCGGATAAAGAGATATCCTCCGCTCTTTTTGAAAAGTTAAAGACCATGGTCCATCTAAATGAAAAGGAACTTGCCTCAAAGGAAGAGGTTAGGGATCATTTCTTAAAGGTTTCAAAGATGGGGGATGAGTTAGGAAAACTTATAGACAACATAGCTGTCAGCGAGAAAACGGCAGCCCTTATCAAAGAGACGGTCAACGGATTAAACAACCTGTCGGAGAACCTTGAATTTATAAATCAGTTTAATAACCTTTATACATTTATGCAGATGCCCTTTAAGTCCCTGGACGGAAGAGAGGATGGAGATCTTTATATCTATGCAAACAAAAGAAATCTGGCTGAGAGCGAAGGCACCATCACTGCATTCCTCCATCTTTCAACCAACAATATGGGTCCTGTGGATGTGTATGTGGCTCTTCACGGGGAAAATATCTCAACCAATTTCTATGTGGAAAATGATAGGATTTTGGACTTTTTAGAGGCAAATATGGATCTGTTAAATAAGCGCCTCACAGAGAAGGGGTATAACCTTGAAGTCAGTGCATCTCTTTCAAAGGATATGAAAAACGATGCAGGGCTTCCTGGCATTAAAACTGATCCGGCTTCAGGCGAGGGCGGAGGCAGTGTTTCTTATGGGGAATATTCATTTGATGTAAGAACCTGACATTTAAAGGTTCGAAAGGATAATTTATGAGTGATAATAAGCAAAAAAGAGCAGTGGCACTGGGGTATGATCCAACAGACGAAGCCCCCAGGGTCCTGGCCACGGGAACAGGAGCTCTTGCGGAAAAGATCATTGATAAGGCAAAGGAAAGCGAAGTGCCCATTCACAGGGATGACAAGCTTGCACAGAACCTGGCTAACCTTGATGTGGGCGAGTATATCCCTCCTGAACTCTATGAGGTGGTTGCGGAGATCCTGGTCTTTGTCAATTCCGTGGATAATAAACTTGACAGAATAAAGGATAAAGTCAGATGATAAACACCCGTGAAATAGGCGCGGATAAAGAGCGCATTGCAAGAACATTTCTAGAGCAGAATAATGTCAAAATCCTGGAACAGAATTACCATTTTCATAAAATCGGAGAGATCGATCTCATCGGCAAATGCTCCGAATCTTATATCACACCCATAGTCAATAAAACAATTGAATATCTCGTGTTTTTTGAAGTAAAATACAGGAAAAGAGATTCCCGCGGAGCTGCAGTATTTGCCGTGGACAAAAAGAAGCAAAGGCAGATCGTCCGTGTGGCGGAGGGATACTTGAAAGCAAAGGGGATAAATGGTAATATACCTATACGTTTTGATGTTATAGCCATTGACGGTGAAAAGATCGACTGGATAAAGAATGCCTTTTACGGTTACTGATCTTTGGCGCCATATTAATATTAAATTAAGTATTTGTTTTAAAAATCCATAATCATTTATGTGATAATTGAAAAGAATTTTTAATGTATACGACTATATAAACAGGGGAAAGGATATTAACATGAGCAATATTTTAGTATGTGATGACGATGCAGAGATAGTGGAAGCCATTGAGATATATTTAAAGCAGGAAGGCTACAATATCTTTAAGGCTTACGATGGCATAAAAGCTCTGGAGATAATCCAGAATGAGGATATTCATCTGATAATAATGGATGTGATGATGCCAAAGCTTGACGGAATCAGAGCCACATTAAAGATCAGGGAGAACAGTTCCGTGCCCATCATTATGCTTTCCGCAAAAAGCGAGGATACGGATAAGATTTTAGGACTTAACATCGGGGCGGACGACTATATTTCAAAGCCCTTTAATCCCCTGGAACTTATCGCCAGAGTTAAATCCAATCTACGCCGTTATACCAGCCTTGGAAGCATCAACCAGAGCAACAAATCCGTTTACAAGGTGGGAGATCTCGTAATCGATGATGAGACAAAGTCAGTGACTGTTGACGGGGAAAAGGTAAAGCTTACCCCCATCGAGTTTAATATATTACTGCTTCTTGTAAAGAATGCAGGCATTGTATTTTCAATTGACCAGATATATGAAAAGATCTGGAATGAGGATGCAATAGGAGCGGACAACACTGTGGCTGTCCACATCAGACATATCAGAGAAAAGATTGAGATCAATCCCAAAGAGCCCAAATACTTGAAGGTTGTATGGGGTGTTGGATATAAGGTTGAAAAACAGGATTAATTTATGAAAAAAACCACGTTTCAAAGATTTATATTTGAATTTCTCTCCCATATTGTGCTGGGACTGTTGGCGCTTATTATAGGCCTGATCATGTCCCTGTCAAATATTGAGATCAATTCTTTATCCGGAACAAAGGAATACAATTTTGATTTCTTCAGGACCGGCGGCTTATTCGAGGATTCACAGCTTTTTACTGAACTTTTTAAGGAATCCATCGAGGATATCGCAAGGCTTGTTGTAATCAAGGAACAGTTTGAGGATGATGGTGCTTTTAACCCTTCAAAACTTATCGATGTAACCGGATTTGTGGAGAGAAAAGGAGAGTATTCGGGTACCTTTGCCACGGTCGTATATGAACTTGACGACCTTATAAAGTGGGGAAGGTTCGGAATTGAATATGAAGATCTGTCCATGGGTTCCTATGGGTTTGCAGAGTTTTTCGGAAATATCATCTTCCCTGAAAACTTTGCCTTCGACCAATACGGAAACCTTTATTTTGACGGCTTCTATACCGTGGATACTTCAAATACTGTTGATTACTATTTTGATAACAGAACGGTTCTGTCCGCTGAAGTTCATGACCAGCTGGTATCTGAGATTCAGGAAAAATACGGTCTTGGCTCTGAGATCGGAGCCACCCTTCATGTTCAGGCAGAGCTTGACAGCATGACCTATTCCGAGATCATGGATCTGGTGGTGGCATATCTTGTGACCGCCCTTCAGGATGAGATCGATCTGGAGACCAGCGACGCGGGAGAACTTATGGTGTCTTTTAGTATGATTAATGAAAGATATGCCACCTATGACGGCCAGAGCGCCATCTTTAGCAGCGTTGACAACTGGATCGATTATTTCGCATTGCAGAATAATCTGAAGGAAGCCATAGAGAGCATTGCGGTCAATTATGAGCAATATGTAAAGAGTATGGAATATTACGGAGAGGACGAGGGCAATTTAAAATATGCCATCCGTATGTCAAATGAAATGGGAGTGACCCATACTTTTACAAATATTTCCGACCTTGAAAATTATTCGGATGAACAGCTCACAGAGTATTTTGGTGAATACAGAAGGTTTTTCATCTATTACCCCGATTCCCTGGATTTTACGGGAAACTCTTCATTTACCGAGGAGACCATATTCAATATCCTCAGAAACTATGATTATGCTTATCCCACAAATACCATGATCTGGGTTGGCGTTGATACAAATTATCCCATACATGACGCCTTTTATGATGCAAATCTTGCCTTCAGCAGGGTTTCACAAAACAGCAGAAGGCTTCTTGTCATAATGCTGATACTGCTTGGAATGTGGCTTATCGATGTGGTATATCTCACAATGATAATGGGCAGTTCTTCATTTGATGAATCAGAAGGGGACATAATCCTGTACCCAATAGACAAGATAAAGACGGAGATATTACTTTTGATCGGAGTGATGTTTGCAGGTCTTGCCATCATGCAATATCCGTATTTTTATGATTCCGCATTAAATGCAAACTATGGCATATGGTTCATATACGGCTTTATGGTAAGCCTCTTTATAAGCCTGATCTGGTACAGCCTTGTCAGGAGATTCAGGTTTAAGACTTTGTATGAAAATTCTCTTATCCGTGTACTTTCCGATGTGTCGAAAAAGGTGGTGGATTTTTCATCAAAGCATGTGGATTCGGCCTTTTCATCCATACTGAATTACTTTTTATTCCTCGTAATTAACGGTATGTTTTTATACGGCATATACAGATTCAGAGACAGGTCCCTGGGGATCATATTGATCATAATCCTTGTGATCATAGACCTGGTGGTGGCAGGAATCAGATTTAAGTCAACGGCCGAGAGAAATGATATCATGGACGGTATTCGCAGGATCAGGGACGGTGAAGTTGATTATAAGATCGACAATGAGAGCCTCCACGGATACAACAGGGAGCTTGCCGATGCGGTAAACAATATCGGAGAAGGTATCAGGAAAGCGGTTCGCACATCCATGAAGGATGAACAGATGAAGACGGACCTTATCACCAATGTGTCCCATGACTTAAAGACACCGCTTACATCCATCATCAATTATGTGGATCTGTTAAAGAGATTAAAGATACAGGATGAGACTGCAAATTCCTATATTTCGATCCTGGATTCCAAGTCCCAGAGATTAAAGACGCTTACTGAGGACCTGGTGGAGGTGTCCAGGATCTCATCCGGAAATATCAATCTGGAGATGGGAAAGATCAATCTCTTTGAGCTTGTAAATCAGGCTGCAGGAGAATTTGCAGACAAATTTGAAGATTCGGGGCTGTCCCTTTTTGTAAACAAAAAAGGTGTCAACATGGATGTGTATGTTGACAGCAAGAGAATGTGGAGAGTCATAGAGAATCAGTTAAACAATATCTGCAAATATGCTCTTGAAAATTCAAGGGTTTATGTGGATGTGGAAGAGAAGGACGGCAATGTGGTACTGTCACTTAAAAATATCTCTAAGGCACAGATGAATATCACTCCCGATGAACTTACGGAGAGATTTATCAGAGGTGATTCATCCAGAAGTACGGAGGGAAGCGGTCTTGGACTTTCCATCTCAAAGAGCCTTGTGGAAGCCATGGGCGGAAGCTTTGAGATAGTCCTTGACGGTGATCTGTTTAAGGCAGTGATCACATTCCCAATCTATAAAGAAATGGTATAAAAACAGTCCCTGCGAGTGATCGCAGGGACTTAATTTTAGTTTGATTTTTCTCTTGCGTTATATTCATCAAGAAACTCGCGCATCTTTTCGGCGGGAGTTAAGATATTTGACATTGAAGCGTCATGATTCATAAAGTCGATGATGGAAGCTATGAATTTATAAAGGTCTGCCTCAATGAAGTAAGGTCTGTTATAGATCTCAGGAGGGAGAGCAGTAAGGTTTGTGGTGATGATCTTGTCAAAATCACCTCTCTCGTAAGCTTCATCGAATTTTGAAAATCCTTCTGTGAAAAGACCGAAGGAAGAGCAGATGAATACATGCTTTGCCTTCATGGCTTTAAGCTGTTTTGCGGTATCTATCATGGAGCCGCCGGAAGCGATCATATCGTCGATGATGATAACGTCTTTTCCTTCGAGGTCGTCACCCAAAAACTCATGGGCCACAATGGGATTCTTTCCGTTTACGATCTTTGTATAATCTCTTCTCTTATAGAACATTCCGGTGTTTACACCAAGAACGGAAGCAAAATAGATCGCTCTGTCAAGGGCGCCTTCATCGGGGCTTATTACTATCAAATGTTCCTTGTCTATGATCAGATCATTTTCATTGTTTAACAATGATTTGATGAACTGATACTGGGGCATGAAATTGTCAAATCCGTTTAAAGGAGTAGCATTTGCAACTCTGGGATCGTGAGCATCAAAGGTTACGAAATTGTCTACGCCGTAATCCTTTAACTCCTGAAGCATGAAAGCACAGTCAAGAGATTCTCTCAAGGTTCTTCTGTGCTGACGGCTCTCATACATGAAGGGCATGATCACATTTATTCTCTTTGCCTTTCCGTTGCAGGCAGCGATGACTCTCTTTAAATCCTGGTAATGATCATCGGGAGACATGTAATGCTTATAACCGTTCAGGTCATAGGAGATGCTGTTATTTACAACGTCCACAAGGAGGAAGAGATCCTTTCCTCTGACGCTTTCCAAAAGCTCAGCCTTTGACTCGCCGCTCCCGAATCTGGGTACATTAATGGGAAGGAGATATGAACTTTCGATATAACCTTCAAATGCGGGGTCGTTTTTGATCTTGCTGTTTATCTGTTTTCTGTAGTCAACCACATAATCGTTGATCCTGCGACCCATTTTTTCGGCTGAAGGAAGAGCCACGATCTTTAAAGGTGCCACAGGCATTTTGTTTTCGATACTCTCAAGATTTGGCATTTTTTATGCCTCCTGTTCATGAATTTTAACATCTATTTTATATCATTATGCTAGTGACACGTCAAGGAAATTCGAGTACAATAAATTATGTATGTGATTTCTGATTTTAAAGTATTGATCGTTGTTTTATCGTAAAACATAAGTCTTTTAGGATCACAGTTTACAAAGGAGAATTTTTGTGAGCATTAATTATAAAAAAACGGGGCATATGGTCAGTAAGGTCCTGCCGGGTTCCATAGCTGAGGAGATGGAGATCGAAGTGGGCGACAGACTTTTGTCCATAAATGATACCGAGATAGAGGATATCTTTGATTATCAATATCTGGTTCAGGATTCAAAGATCGATGTCTGCATTGCAAAGCCGGACGGCGAGGAGTGGATCCTTGAGATCGAAAAGGATCCCGATGAGGATCTGGGTCTTGTGTTTGAGAGCGGTCTTATGGATGAATACAGGCATTGCTCCAATAAATGTATTTTCTGTTTTATCGATCAGATGCCAAAGGGCATGAGAGAGACCCTGTATTTTAAGGATGACGATTCCAGACTATCGTTTTTGCAGGGTAATTACGTGACCCTTACAAATATGTCAGACAAAGATGTGGAGAGAATCTGCAAATATCACCTTTCCCCCATAAATGTATCCGTTCAGACCATGAATCCGGAGCTTCGCTGCATGATGCTCCACAACAGGTTTGCGGGGGAGGCTTTAAAAAAGATAGACAGGCTCTGCGAGGCAGGCATTGTCATGAACGGTCAGATCGTTTTGTGTAAGGGCGTAAATGATGGAAAAGAACTGGAGTTTTCCATAGAGAGGCTCATGGAATACATGCCACATTTTCAGAGCTTATCAGTGGTGCCCGTTGGTCTTTCCAAATACAGAGAGGGACTTTACCCCCTTGAACCTTTTACCAAAGAAGATGCCAAGGAGGTATTAAATACCATTCACAGATATCAGAAGATCTGTTACGAAAAACATGGAAATCACTTCGTTCACGCATCGGATGAGTGGTATATCCTGGCTGACATGGAACTTCCCGATGAGGATAACTATGACGGATACAATCAGCTTGAAAACGGCGTGGGTATGCTGAGGCTTCTTTTAAATGAGTTTGAGGATGCCAAAAATATCAGGCTTTCAAATAAGATGATCCCCTCTGAAGAACTTAAGGGCGAGATATCCATGGCCACCGGCCTTTTGGCTTACCCTTATATAAAGAATATGGCTGATGAGATCATGAGTTTTTATCCCAATATGAAGATCCATGTCTACGGTATCGTAAATGAGTTTTTCGGCGAAAAGATAACCGTATCCGGCCTTTTGACCGGTGGAGATCTGATGAAGCAGTTAAAGGATAAAAAACTGGGAGAAATCCTTATCTTACCCGAGAATGTTTTAAGGAGCGGAGAGGATGTATTTCTCGATGACTATCACGTCTCAGACCTTGAAAAAACTTTACAAGTAAAGGTTAATATTGTAAAATCTACCGGGTACGATTTTTGGAACATAGTTGACGGAAAGGAAGTATAAAATGGCAAAGAAAAAAGGCAAGCCTATAGTGGCTATAGTAGGACGTCCCAATGTTGGTAAGTCCACACTGTTCAATGCTCTTGCCGGCGAGGATATCTCCATCGTAAAAGATACCCCCGGTATCACAAGGGACCGTATTTATGCCGATGTTACATGGCTTGACAAAACCTTTACCTTGATAGATACAGGCGGTATTGAACCCGATTCGGACGATATAATCCTGTCACAGATGAGAGCCCAGGCGGAGATCGCCATGGAGACTGCAGATGTGATCATATTCCTGGTGGATGTAAGGCAGGGCCTTGTGGATTCCGATTCAAAGGTTGCCGACATGCTCAGGAGAAGTCATAAACCTGTTGTGCTTGTGGTAAACAAAGTGGACAGTTATGAGAAGTTCATGCCGGATGTGTATGAGTTCTACAATCTGGGAATAGGCGATCCCCATCCCGTTTCATCGGTAAACAGACTTGGTTTCGGTGATATGCTGGAAGTGGTATGTGACTATTTCCCTGAGGATATGACAGAGGATGAAGAGGATGACAGACCCAGGGTTGCCATCGTGGGAAAACCCAATGTCGGTAAGTCATCTCTTATAAACAAGCTCCTTGGAGAGGACAGACTCATAGTCTCTGATATTGCGGGAACCACCCGTGATGCGGTTGACGCAGAGATAAAATATAATGACAAAGAATATGTCTTTATTGATACAGCCGGTCTTCGCAGAAAGAACAAGATAAAGGAAGACCTGGAGCACTTTATGATCGTCCGCACCGTGGCTGCGGTTGAAAAGTCGGATATCGTAGTGCTTGTGATCGATGCGACAGAAGGCGTCACAGAGCAGGATGCAAAGATAGCCGGAATAGCTCGCGACAGAGGTAAAGCAGTTATCATATGCGTGAATAAATGGGATGCCATTGAGAAAAATGACAAGACCATATATGAGTATACAAACAAGATCCGCACGGTGCTTTCATACATGCCTTACGCGGAGATCCTCTTTGTATCCGCAAAGAGCGGACAGCGTCTGCCAAAGCTTTTTGAGACCATTGACATGGTTTCTGAAAATCATGCCATGAGAGTTCAGACCGGTGTTCTCAACGAGATCATGGCTGAAGCTGTGGCTATGCAGCAGCCTCCCGCAGACAAGGGAAAGAGGCTTAAGCTTTACTATATCACCCAGGTATCGGTAAAACCGCCCACATTCGTGATTTTTGTAAATGACAAGGAGCTTATGCATTTTTCATATACCCGTTATATCGAGAATCAGATCAGAGATACCTTTGGCTTCAAGGGCACACCTCTTAGATTTATCATCAGAGAAAGAAAGGAAAAAGAGCAATAATGGAAAGGGTGTTTTGTCTCTTACTCGGTTATGTTTTCGGACTTTTCCAAACCGCTATAATCTATGGAAAAGTTCATGGAGTTGATATCACCAAACACGGAAGCGGAAATCCCGGAACAACCAATACACTCAGAGTAATGGGTGCAAAAGCAGGAGGAATGGTGCTTCTCGGAGATGCGTTAAAGACCATTATCCCCATTGTCATCATCAGATGTACACTCGGTGCCGCACACCCCGAGATGAAGCTTTTATATGCTCTCTACGTGGGAGCCGGTGCAATACTCGGACATAATTATCCTTTTTATCTGAAATTCAAGGGCGGTAAAGGTATCGCTGCCACGGCAGGACTTATCATTGCATTTAACCCCTGGTTTGTGCTGGTGGGAATCATAGTTTTCTTTGGTAATTTCTTTATCACCCACTATGTTTCCGTAGGTTCTTTGCTGGTTTATATCACTTTTATGATAGAGATGGTTCTGTTTGGACAAAAGGGATGGCTTGGAGATATCCCTCAGGTCGTTTTAAACGAGATGTATATCATTACATTTTTACTGGCTTGTCTCGCTTTTTGGAAGCACAGAACAAATATCGTAAAGCTTATTCACGGAAATGAGCGTAAAACATACCTGTCAAAGGATAAAAATAAGGCAGAATAATTATTCGGGAGATGAATACTATGGCAAAAGTAACTATACTTGGCGGAGGTAGCTGGGGAATAGCCTTGGCGGTCTTACTTGAAAAAAACGGTTGTGATGTGACCATCTGGAGTGCACTTCCAAAGGAGATTGAGATGCTTAAGGAAAATCATGAACATCCCATGCTCCCCGGCGTAATGCTCTCTGAAAAAATGGTATTTACAACAGATGACGAAGAGGCTGTAACGGATAAGGATATGATCGTAATGGCGGTTCAGAGTTCTTATACCAGATCCACGGCAAAGAGACTTTCTCCTCTTATAAGAGAAGGCCAGGTCATTGTGGATGTTGCCAAGGGTATAGAAGAGGGAAGCCTCATGACATTGTCTCAGCAGATCAAGCAGGAGATCCCTCAGGCGGATGTGGCAGTTTTGTCCGGTCCTTCCCATGCAGAGGAAGTTGCAAGAGAGATCCCCACTACAATAGTCGCAGGAGCAACCTCCAGAAAGACTGCTGAGTTTGTACAGAATCTCTTTATGAATGAAGTCTTTAGAGTTTATACAAGCCCTGACATCCTGGGAATGGAACTTGGCGGATCTTTGAAAAACGTTGTAGCCCTTGCTGCAGGAATTGCAGACGGATTGGGATACGGCGACAATTCAAAGGCAGCTCTTATCACAAGAGGAATTGCCGAGATATCAAGACTCGGTATCGCTATGGGCGGAAAGGCAGAGACATTCTACGGCCTTACAGGTATTGGTGACCTCATTGTTACCTGTGCCAGCATGCATTCCAGAAACAGAAGAGCAGGAATTCTGATCGGTCAGGGCAAGACCTATGAGGAAGCCATGGCTGAAGTAAAGATGGTAGTAGAGGGTGTTTACAGTGCAAAAGCCGCTGTTGAACTTGCCCATAAATATAATATTGAAATGCCCATTATCGAACAGGTAAACAAGGTTCTTTTTGAGGGCAAAGACGCCGCACTTGCGGTAAAAGAGCTTATGCTCAGAGACAGAAAAGTAGAAATCACAGATACCTGGGAAGATTAAGGAGATCAAATGAACAACGAATTTTCGAGTACACAGGAATATGTTGCCAGCGAGGAACTGATGGCCTCCGTTAATATCGCCATCGCCTTAAAGAAGCCCCTTTTGATAAAAGGAGAGCCCGGAACCGGCAAGACCATGCTGGCCGAAGCAGTTGCCAAGGCTCTTTCAAAAAAGCTTATCATCTGGAATATCAAATCCACCACAAAGGCTCAGGATGGTCTTTATGTTTACGATACCATTCAGCGTTTGTATGACGGTCAGTTTGGTGAGGAAGGCGTTGATGATATCGCAAGATACATTAAGCTTGGAAAACTCGGCGAAGCCTTTGACAGTGACGAGCAGGTGGTGCTGCTTATCGATGAGATAGACAAGGCTGATCTTGAGTTTCCAAACGACTTACTCTGGGAGCTTGATCAGATGGAGTTTTATATAAATGAGACAAAGCGCACCGTAAAGGCAAAGCATCGTCCCATTGTTATCATCACTTCAAACGCAGAGAAGGAGCTTCCCGATGCATTCCTCAGAAGATGTATTTTCCATTACATCGAGTTCCCCTCAAGGGAGCTTATGGAGGAGATCGTAAAGGTTCATCATCCTAATGTCGAGCAGAACCTTCTTCAGAATGCCATGGATGTGTTCTATGCCATCCGCGGCATCAGAGATATCAGAAAAAAACCCAGCACATCCGAACTTATAGACTGGGTAAATGCTTTGCAGATAGGCGGTATCAGCGCTGACAGGATAAAGGAAGCCCTTCCTTTTATAGGTGTTGTGGTTAAAAAGGATGAAGACCTTGAACTTGCAAAGCATGAAACTTATTAAAAGCCTTTAACGGTTAACGGAGATTTATGTTTATTAAATTTTTTGAGACTCTTCGCGAAAAAGGATTGAATGTTACTCTCGGCGAGTGGCTGGATCTGCAAAAAGCGCTGGAGATGGGACTTATCGAAAGTTCCCTGACTCAGTTTTATTATGTTGCCCGCATGATCCTGGTGAAGAGCGAAACCGATTATGATAAATTTGATATGGCTTTTGAGGAATGCTTTAAGGCAACTCAGAGAGAGACTGAAGTGGGAGCCGAGATGTTGAGGTGGCTTGACAAGTCCGACATGCTGGAGCTTGCCCACGAGGAAGCCAGAGACCATTTAAACAAGATGGAAGAAGCCCAGATCGACAAAGAGGATGTGGAGCAGAAATTCAAGGACCGTTTAAAGGATCAGGATTCCGAGCATAACGGCGGAAGCTTCTGGATCGGTACCATGGGAAAGACCTCCTTTGGAAATATGGGAGGTAACGTGGGCGGTGTGAGAGTCGGCGGAGCCACAGGTTATCAGTCTGCATTTTCTGTCGTGGGCGCAAGGCGTTTCAGAGACTTTAGAGATGACAGAGTCCTGGACAACAGGCAGTTTCAGCTGGCCTTCAGGAAGCTTAGACAGTTTTCGTCAAAGCTTGATATCCCTGAGACTGAGCTTGATATAAATTCCACTGTGGACAAGACCTGCAATAATGGCGGATGTCTTCAGATCGTCATGCAAAAGCCCAGAAAGAATGCGGTTAAGCTCTTACTATTAATGGATTCCGGCGGAACCATGATCCCGTTTTCCGCTTTGTTAAACGATCTGTTTCAGGCAGTTCACAAGTCCAATCATTACAAGGACGTAAAGACATATTATTTCCACAATTGTATCTATTCCCATGTTTACAAGACTCCGGAATGCGATTACGGTGACTGGGTGGAGACAGAGTGGATGTTCAGAAATCTGGACAGCGATTACAAGGTAATAATAGTGGGCGATGCTGCCATGGCTCCCGAGGAACTGTGGTCAAAGGACGGTAATTACAGAGGACCGAATGACGGTCTTACGGGTTACGAGTGGCTTAGCCTCATAAAGAAAAAATATAAAAAAGTGGTATGGCTTAATCCCAAGATGGCTCCCGGACATGCACCCTGGAGAGAGGCAGAGACGGCGATAAAGGAAATGTTTCCCATGTTCAAGCTGACTGTGGACGGATTAAATCGCGCCATGACTAAATTAATGACAAATAAATGATCAGGATGTTAAAAGCCCAGGTTTGCCGGGGCTTTTAATTTGGGAGCAATATTATGCTCTTTTCCTGTTGGAGAAAATATGAAACAGAAACTGAAGATATTTTTGGCGATCCTCTTGCCGATCTTTAATTATTTACTGGTGGGATTTTGCACATATAATCCCATTTTACATACATATTTCAGAGCGCATATATTAAACATTTTACTGTTTGAAGGTTTTGTACTTTTTTTGTGGGCAATATTCGGGAAATTAAATCTGGCATTTAGCATAGAGACGGTTTTGTCCATGATTTTTGGCCTGGCGTTTTTTTATGTATACAGGTTCAAGAACACTTCCATTATGCCCTGGGATATTTTCAGTTTCGGCACAGCCATGAGCGTTGCCGGAAACTATGATTTTACTCCGGATCTAAGGCTCTCTGTCATTATAGTCTGCTTTATCTTAGTATTTGTTGCAGGAATATTTCTTGGAAAAAATACTAAGATAAATATCAAAAAGAAGATCATGGTCTGTATCCTTGGTCTGTTTATGATGATAGGAGTGACGACTCTTGTCCAAAATCAAAGTTTTGTAAAGGCATATAAGCTCTACTCCGTGCTGTTTTACCCAGACAGAATGACCTACAGAAACGGAACCCTTGTAGGGTTTTTGATGGAGATCAAATACATGGTTCCCGAAAAGCCTGAAGGGTATGACAAAGAAGCCATAGAAGATAATTTTAATGAACTTGTGGAAGAGTCTGAGAGTAGTATTGCAGAGACTTCTAAGGAAGATCTGCCAAATATCATCGTGGTGATGAATGAAACCTTTGCGGATCTTTCTATCTACGGAAGCCTTAATATTAAAGAAGACGTGATGCCCTTTGTAAGAAGCCTTAATGAAAAGGGTGCAAATACAAAATCCGGTACACTTAATGTCTCCGTTTTTGGGGGAAATACCGCAAATTCCGAGTTTGAATTTTTGACCAATCAGTCCATGAATTTCTATCCGGAGGGCAGTATCCCATACCAGCAATACATTTGGAATGATGTTCCAAACCTGACCTCTTATTTAAAGGAACTGGGATATACTACTACGGCGATCCACCCTTTTAAACCCGGCGGATGGAGCAGAAACAGGACCTATCCTTTTCTTGGATTTGATGAGTTTTTATCCGAGGAAGATTTTGAGAATCCTACGCTGATCAGAGAATATATTTCCGACGCTTCCGCATATGACAAGGTGATAGAACTCTTTGAAAAAAAGAGTGATGATCCCATGTTTACATTCCTGGTTACCATGCAAAATCACGGCGGATATACAGAGGATTTTCCTAACTTTAACGTGGATGTATTTGCCGCAAATATCAGAAACCCCGTGGTTAACAGGTATCTCTCCCTCATAAAATATGCCGATCAGGCAGTGGAAGAGCTGATAAGTTATTTTGAAAATGTGGACGAGGATACCATAATCGTATTTTTCGGTGACCACCAGCCTGCGGCATCTGTTACTTATCCTGTTATGTATTCCAAGGGAATCGATGTATATAATCTCTCGGAAGAAGAGGAAAAGAAGTGCTACAAGGTGCCATATTTTATATGGGCTAATTTCGATATCGAGGAAGAACACGATCTTGAGACCAGCGCAAATTACCTGTCATTAGACCTTATGGATGTGGCGGGAATTGATTATTCTCCCTTTATGGAAATTGCCGATAGCGCGAGAAAAGACGTACCCCTCTTAAGTTCTAAGATCAGACCATACAAAGAGACCGACAGCTTTGATCTCTACAGAGACACTGCTTATTACCTTTTGTTTGATTATGGAGACAAATAAAAAATGAAAAATGAAACGGGAAAAATGAAAGTTGTTAATTACATATTGGCTTTTGTTTTACCCGTTTTTTTGCTTCTTTATACCTTTAAAGAGAGGCAGATCTATCCTTTTGGAGGGAAGACTTTTCTCTTTTCCGATGCATCTTTACAATATTTACCCTTTATCAGAGGCTTTGCGGATGCCTTAAGGGATGGCGGCTTTAAGTCCTTGGTTTACCGCTTTGGCCTGGGTGGAGAATTCTCCGTTGTCTTTATGTATTATCTTACTGATCCGTTAAGCATAATCGCGGGATTTTTGGACGGTGGGATGGCTATTGACTATTTGACCTGTCTGTCGGTAATAAAGATCTCATTGTGTTCCCTTACGGCATTTATCTATTTTCAAAGGATATATAAAAAGAGTTCCTTTATTCCCCTGGCTGCAGGTTTCTTTTATGCCTTCAGCGGATTTTTAACTGCATATGGATACAATACCATATGGCTTAATTCCCTGGTGCTTTTCCCTTTGGTTATATATTTTTTTGAAGATTATCTTGAGGGTAAGGGCAGCAAGGGCTTTGTAATAACCCTTTCTTTGTCAATCTTTTTTAATTTCTACATTGGCATGATCATATGCATTTTCCTGGTGCTTTACTTTTGTGCCCTTAGTTTCGAAAAG
Source organism: Lachnospiraceae bacterium (assembly GCA_017958585.1). Classification (GTDB taxonomy): domain Bacteria; phylum Bacillota; class Clostridia; order Lachnospirales; family Lachnospiraceae; genus RGIG10340. The sequence continues at coordinate 1,362 of JAGDCK010000110.1, read as the reverse complement.
GGAAAGGAAAGTTTTAATATAAAAAAAGTCCTTGGATTTATAAAATACTTAAGTTTTTCCCTCTTGATTAACGGTGCGGTGCTTATACCTGTGGCTGCTTTTATTCTGGGAAACAGGGCGGTTTCCGATAAAGATCCAAGGCCTGTATTTGCTTTCTTTTATGATCTTTTTACTTTTCTGTCAAGGCATATGGTGGGAGTGGAGACGAACCTAAGTAACGGCGAGATCCCTGACATATATTCAGGAGTATGGATATTTATATTGATTCCCCTGTTTTTCCTTGCTGATCTCAGAGAGATTTCTGCCAGAAGGAAAATATCCCATGGGGTGTTACTCCTTATCATGATCCTGTCATTTTTGACAGATCCGCTTTATTCAATCTGGCACGGACTCAACTACCCAAATAACCTCCCGGCAAGATTTGGATTTGTATATGTGTTTTTACTCCTCTCCATGTCAGTGGAAGCCTTGAGGACGAAAATATCAAAAAATGCAGCCCTTGCGTCATTTATATTGGGAATAGGTTTTGTATTTACTTACATTTATAAATCAAATCCTGTAAATGAATTAAAAAATGCAGAATGGTTCAGTGGCGTGTTCATTCTGTTTTACTGTATCTTCGGAGTGTATGTGCTTTATTCAAAGAAGATCAAAAACAGAAGGGGATTTGAATTCATCCTGTTTATCGCTCTTATCTTTGAATGCGGCTTTAATTATTATATTACGGGCGTAAGGACCGTGGACAGAGAACAGTATGTAAATATTTACGAGACGGGAAAAGAACTGGGGAATGTTATCGTAAGTGATAACGCGGCCCGGTTTAATGATAGTGCCGAGAGAATAAATGACAATGCTGATGCGTTAAATTCTGACAAAGGAATTAAGATTCAAAGGGTGGAGACTTTTCCAAAGATCAATATTAATTCAGGCCTCATGTACGGATTTGACTCCGCAAGCCTCTTTTCATCATTTGTCAGCTCCGATACTGTGGAACTTTACAACAGACTGGGGATGCCGACTGATGATGTAAGTTACAGTTTTGACGGAGCGACACCCCTTTGCAGCCTGCTTTTAAATGTTGACTATATGGTTATCCCATCGGGGAAATTTGAGGGTGAAATATATGAGAATTTGGGTGAAGTCTCATACTTATCCCAAGCCGATGAACCCGGAACTGCAACCGGAAATAACGGAACTGAAACTCAGTATGTATATAAAAACAGATACAGTGTTCCCTTCGGATATGTGATCCCGGAAAGTGCCTTGGAGTCCATTGGCGTTGAACTTGAAAGCGCGGGAAATGACGAACTTGATCTTGGAATAAATGATAAAGATCCTGTTGAATACCAAAACATGATTTCT
>JAGDCK010000109.1 GCA_017958585.1 Lachnospiraceae bacterium | reverse complement strand
GGGGTTTTCAAAGTGAATCTTCTTTTGTTGTGTTCTTCTGTGCGCAGCCAGAGAGAAGGATCAGCATTGCAAGAAAAACACATATTATCTGCTTAAAGCTGCGCATCACGATTATCGCCTCCTTCTATGAATAAAACGCTCTAACATAAGTCAGGATTGCCAAAACAAGTGAAATCACAGGGATAATCCAATATATTCCGTGCCTAAAGACGGCATATACTTTGCCCGGCAATGTATGTGTGGGGGCATATGCAAGTGGAAAAAGAGAGGAAGTGTCCAGAGACATTTCGCGTATGTTTACTTTTCCATCAATCCGGGCTATGTGAATAGCATTTGCCACTAAAAGCACAATGGGCGGGACAGTGAACACAAACAGCTTTGAAATGTATGGTGACTTTGTGCCAACCAGAATTCCGATTTCGCTTGGTATATGCGACCAAAACAGAATGCTGATAAAGAATGGAAGTATAATTGCTATGGAAGTCGTAAGAATTTTTTTGCGCATCTGCTTTGCAATCTCCCGTTTGAGAATTGCAAATGCCGCTTTCATAATCTCTTCCTCGCTCATATCACGTTGATTACTATTGCCGCTTCTCTCGCCGGTAACAATCTCAGAGATGGAGAGATCAAGCGATTTCGATAGGGGCTCCAGCAAAGATACATCCGGAAACCCGATGCCACGTTCCCACTTGGAAACTGTACGGTCAGAAATATGGAGTTGTTCCGCCAATTCCCTTTGTGTAAGGCCACACTCTTTTCTAGTTCTTGCAATAAGCTCACCTGTTTTTTTGTAATCCATAATCTCACCTCTGCATACACGCCCATTTTACGATAAAACCAGTGTTTTTCACAACAAACGCTCCGTGGAGTTCCCCTATAACTGCTATTATATGTCGAATTTTATTTGCAGACAAGGTTGCAAAGAACGGTAGGCAATGTAAATTGCCTCGCGGTCTATATTAAATTCATGCAAGCAATAGCGAAATGAAATACTACTTCACAGACAAAAACACTGCATTCATAATCTCGTTCCCGAAATGTAAAATAATACTCGGGTGATGTAGAAATGTACCATGATAACAGAAAATTTGACTTCCACCCGCTTGGGCGGGAAATCAAACGCCGCAGACAAGAAAAAGGATGGACGCAGGAGCAGCTCGGCCAGATCGTTGATCGGACAGACCGCGCTATCATGTATCTTGAAAACCGGGGGACGCACCCCAGCTTCAACCTCTTTTATCAGATCGTCACATAATTACGTTTATCCCGACGACTATCCGGAGGTCGATGATGAAATCTGCGTTGTAGGCGTATTTGATACTTATCAGGAAGGTGATTATACCTACTGTACTCTCAGAAAGGCAAAGCTCGTATGATACTTATGTTAAAAAAGGGGGCGAGTTTATCTCGTCCCCCTTTTCTTGTTTATTGCCCCTGTCTCACCGTATCCAAGTACCCTTTCACATCGCCGGCTAAGACCAACTCCGCATAAGCGTCCGGATCGTTGAAGATCAGATAATCCAGTTCCCTCCGGTCAAGCCAGGTCTCCACGTACTCCCGTTCCACGGCGAGGGTGTCGATGGCGAT
>JAGDCK010000108.1 GCA_017958585.1 Lachnospiraceae bacterium | reverse complement strand
TGAGTATTCCTGTGTTGTTTTTAAAGGTATCCCCTATGCCATGGCCCCCACAGGCACAAGAAGGTTTAAAAGACCTGAGAAGATGGCGAAGTGGGATGGTATTTTTGATGCTACAAAATGGGGCAAAAAGTGTCCCCAGAGAGCTCAGGAGAAGGGCTCTTTTTACCAGAAAGAGTTTTATGACAGCGACGAATTTTCTGCCGAATCAGGCGATGACTGTTTGAATCTGAACATATGGCTTCCAAAGAACATTGAAGAAAAAATAAATGAAGGTGTTAAACTTCCTGTTGCGATATATGTGCACGGCGGCGCTTTTATGGGCGGCGCAGGCAGTAACCTTCCCTTTGTCGCTACAAATATGGTAAAAGAGGGTGTGATCATTGTCACCATAAATTACAGACTTGGTGTTTTCGGATTTTTATCTCACCCTATATTAAAGGAAATATCCGGTGATACAAATTGCGGGAATATTGGATTGTGGGATCAGCTTGCTGCCATCGAATGGGTTTATGAAAACATTGACAGCTTCGGAGGTGATAAGGATAACATCACACTCTTTGGACAGTCTGCAGGAGCAATGAGCCTTCAGATACTGGCGCTGTCAGATAAGCTTGATGGTATCTGCAAAAAGATGATACTTGAAAGCGGCGGCGGATACAAAAATCCCCTATCTTCCTTTAAGACTCAGGATGAAGCAGAGGTGTACGGCAACTGGCTCATGGAGGAGATCTGCAGGGATCAGAACATTGACATAAATGATCATGAAGGAATAAAGAATTTCCTGATAAACGGCGACTCTGCAGATGTTTTAAGACTCTCTCTGGAAGTTGTGGGAAGGTCCTTTAGAGAGGGAAAGGGCTTTGCCTTCCTGCCGGTAATTGACGGGGAGATATTAAAGAAGGATGGTAATGAACTCATCGGAGAAAAAGAGTTTTTGAAGATCCCTTATCTGCTGGGCGCAAACAAGGATGATATTACCATGGAGAAAGCCACTGATTTCAGTGCCACAGCAAATCCCATGGAGATTGCAAATATAGAGTATGCAAAACTTGCAAATGAGAGCGGTGCTGATTCCTACGTATACTATTTCACAAGGGATTTACCGGGAGATAACAGCAGGGCTTTCCATTCAGCAGAACTGTGGTATGTCTTTGGCTCTTTGGAATATTCCTGGAGATGGGAATCCTTTTCTGACCATGATCGTGAACTGTCCTATGAGATCATCAGGTACTGGACGAACTTTATGAAGTATGGAGATCCCAATTATGAGGGATTGCCCAAGTGGAGAAAATGCACCGGTGATGACCTGTTCTTAAAGATATTTGAATAAAAATGTAAAAAAAGTGAAAGCTCTTACAAATGGACAAGATTTGCAATATTTTTTTACAAAAATGAACTGACAAAGAATATATTATACGATATGATACAAGAGTCAAATGGATTAAAGTTTGACTCTTGTTTGGTTTTATATGCAATTGTATTTGCAATTATTTATAATTATATAAAGGAGACCAGCTATGGAACTTAGAACAGCATGCTCACCTAAAGATGAGAAGTACTATGACACCAAGAGACTTAGGGAAGAGTTTCTGATCGATGATCTGTTTAAAGCTGACGATATCAAGCTTGTTTACAGTCATATCGACAGGATCATCACCGGATCAGCGGTTCCTGTAAACAAGGAACTTAAGCTTACAGCGGGAGATGAGCTCAGGGCAGAGTACTTCCTTCAGAGAAGAGAGATGGGAGTTATCAATATCGGAGGAGCCGGAGTTATCACAATTGACGGCAAGAGATACGATGTTGAGTACAAGCAGGGAATGTACATCGGCATGGGAGCAAAGGATGTTTCTTTTGCCAGCAAGGATGCTTCTAATCCTGCTAAGTTTTATATCAACAGCGCGCCTGCTCATAAGACATATCCCACAGTCCTTATCAAGAGAGAGG
>JAGDCK010000107.1 GCA_017958585.1 Lachnospiraceae bacterium | reverse complement strand
TCTCAAAATCCGTATAGGAAATGGTGGCTTCGCCTCTTACTACCAGGTGTCCCTTATCCCTGATCTTTTCAGGGATTCCCTTTATATGGCCTCTCATATAAGTGATGTTTGTGCCATATACTCCGCCGCCTCTGGTCATGATCTTTGTGAGCTCACCGTTATCGTAAGTCACCACCAGAGTAAGCCCGTCCAGCTTCCATGAAAGCCATATCTTTCTCTCGCCCGCCCACTTTTTTAACACGTTGACGTCCTTACTCTTTGCAAGGGAAAGAGCGGGATATTCGTGCTGTTCTCTTCTTCCGGCAGCGATCTCCTCCTCGCTTCCGGTCTTTTGTGTGGGTGAATCCTCTCTGATATAGCCTGTCTTTTCCTCAAGAGATGTGAGTTCATCAAAATATGAGTCCCACTCAAAGTTACTCATTATCTCGTCTTTGTCATTATAATATGCATCGGATGCCTTGTTTAAAAGCTCCACAAGTTCATCTATTCTTTTTACTTCATCCATTTTGATACCAGCCATTATATTTATTTCACAATTATTTCATTCCGCAGATCTCGTAGAGCTTCTTAAGTTCCTCCCCCGAAACCTGCCTGTACTCCCCGGGTTTTAAGTTTCCAAGCTCCACATTTACGACTCTTAGCCTCTTTAAGCTCTTTACCTTCACACCGAGGTTTTCGCACATTCGCCTGATCTGACGGTTTAACCCCTGGGTCAGGATGATCCTGAAGGTGTTTTTCCCGATGATCGTGACTTCACAGGGCCTTGTATTTGACTTAAGCTCCTTTAAATACATTCCTGCAGACATCTTTTCCGCAAAATTCTGTTCTATCTCTCTGTCAGTTTTTACCACATATTCTTTTTCGTGGCGGTTACTGCCCCGCATCATAGCATTTATCAGATCCCCGTCATTTGTCAAAAGTAAAAGTCCCTCGGAATCCTTGTCCAGGCGCCCTGCGTATGTGACTCTCACGGGGTAATCTATGACATCCCGGATGGTCTTTTTGGCATGAGCGTCCTTTTCCGTAACCGTGACACCCACCGGCTTATAATAGGCAAGGACCACTTTTTCGGTCTCATTTGAAGCCTTTTTGCCGGACACCCTGACATCGTCACCGGGGCCGACTTTGTCGCCGTTTTGGGCGATTTTCCCGTTTATGGTAACCTTACCCTGAAGTATCAGTTCATCAGCTCCTCTTCTGGAGCAGATCCCCGCTTCAGCCAGGTATTTGTTTATTCTGACTTTATTATCTTCCATCAAACAAAATCACCTCCGGAATACCGTCTCCTTCAGTAAGTCCTCTTTTTGCTTCACGGTCCGCCATCTCGTTGTAATACACATTGCTGTGGGCAGGAACCTTCGTGAATTTTATCTTTATCTTTTTCATCTGGGCACGCATGTACTCGGCATATTTTGAAGTGTTCTCCGTCTTTGCCTTCCAGACACCGCTTACCCACTTTTCAATGCCCTCGTAATCGTATTTTATCTCCAGGCATTCGAATCCGTTTTTGATGGCAGTCATGGTGGCAAACATGGCCCCGAGCATCTCTCCCGTCACATTTCTCTGGGAGACGGAATCAGGGTTTTTACCGTTTCCGCAGGCGGTAAATATGCGTCCGTCAGACAGTATGAATACGCATCCGAAAGCATAGGTCTTTACGGAGTCCTCGTAGCTTCCGTCAACGTATGCCAAAAGGGTTCCCTCCTCTGGGCGCTCAGTGCTTTCTGCTGTGGCTCCTGCAGAGCTTTTCATTGCACTTTCTGCGTCAATTTCCGAAGCATTTCCAAGGGACTTTGCGCCATCTAACCAAACATCAGCGCCGGCAAAGTCACCGCTTCCTTCCCCCATAAAATCAACTGCTTCCTCATAGGTTCCAAAGCCTTTATAAGAAGCGCCGGGGAAGCCGTCCACATTTGCCTTACACTCATCCCAGGTTTTGTATATGCCGGGTTTGATACCGTTTTTTACCACATAAAAATTCTTTTTACTGGATTTTGCCATTTCACCCACCAAATATTGTGTTTTGCTTTTGTTATTATACCAAAATATATACTTTCAAACAAGAACCAGAATAAGTCATCCTTATGGGAGTTTTTACACAAAGAACGGGACAGATTAGCCGTGCTGCAAATAGGTTTTAACCTAACGCATCCTGCATTATCTGTCCCGTTATATTTTCATGTAATTAAGTTTAAGTTAATAAAACCTTATACAATACCCTGAGCCTTCATAGCGTCAGCAACTTTGAGGAATCCTGCAATGTTTGCACCTGCAACATAATCTCCCTCAAGACCGTACTTCTTTGAAGCATCGTCAAGGTTGTGGAAGATGTTAACCATGATTCTCTGAAGCTTCTCATCAACCTCTTCGAAGGTCCATGAAAGTCTCTCGGAGTTCTGGCTCATCTCAAGAGCTGATGTAGCAACACCACCTGCGTTTGCAGCCTTTCCGGGAACAAACAATACCTTGTTGTCCTGGAAGAACTTTGTAGCCTCAAGAGTGGTAGGCATGTTAGCACCTTCGCAGACAGCGATTACGCCGTTAGCAACAAGCTTCTTTGCATCGTCAAGGTTAAGCTCGTTCTGTGTTGCGCAGGGAAGTGCGATATCAACCTTAACCTCCCACTGATTTGTGCCTTCTGCAGCCTTGTCATGATACTGAGCTGAAGGACGCTTTGCAGCATACTCTGTAAGACGTGCACGCTTAACTTCCTTGATGTCCTTAAGAAGTGCAACATCAATGCCGTCCTTGTCATAGATCCAGCCTGTA
>JAGDCK010000012.1 GCA_017958585.1 Lachnospiraceae bacterium | reverse complement strand
TCCGCCGAAAAATGGGATCATTACCGCTGCCATCATAAAATATGCACTCATAAATTTACCCACCTTTCTACATGATCTCGCTTACGATGCTGCCTGCAAAGTCCGTAAGCGGATTGGGAAACATTCCCAACACAAAAGCTAAAACAGCCATCAGTAAAAGCATGGCAGTCATTATGTCAAATTTGTCTTTTTCCTTAACTTCAAAACCTTCCCCGGGGAAAAATCCCTTCATGGTTATGGGAAGAAGATACCCTGCGGTTAACAGGGCGCTCACCAAAAGTACCGCAGGACCCACATATCTGAATGCCCCGATACCGGCATCAAGTGCGCCCGTTGCAAGATACCACTTGCTGATAAAGCCCGCCGTGGGAGGGATACCGATAAGTCCCAGAGAACAGATGGTATAGCTCCACAGAGTAACCGGCATCCTCTTTCCGATGCCCACATAGCCGTCCGCCATGGTCACCTTTGTCCTAAAGAGGAATATACCTGCCGTAAGGAAGAGTCCGCACTTTATAAAAGCATGGGCCACCACATGGAGAAGGGACCCCGTAAATGCGGCCGGATCAAAGGTTGACAGACCAAAGAGAATGTATGAAACCTGGCTTACCGTGGAGTATGCCAGCCTCTTTTTAAACACTTTTTCTCTAAAGGCAAGAAGCGACCCCATAAATACCGTGATAAGGGTAAGGGTCATAAAGGTATATTGAACCCAGGTTCCCGCAATTGCTTTATAATCCACCACAAAGAACAGCACTCTGATGATTCCCAATACACCGCACTTTACGATAATTGCGGAAAGCGCTGCGGAAGCAGGGGATGGTGCCACAGGGTGAGCCGCGGTAAGCCATGCATGAAGGGGAAACATTCCCGCTTTTGCTCCAAAGCCTATAAGCATCAAAAATACACCAAGTAACTGTAATCCGCCGCCATAAAAACGTGAACCGAAAACTACCGCTCCCCCGGGATTAAATGCAAGGGAGCCTGACATGGATGCATGCAAAACATAGATTCCAAACAGTGAACAGTACGCTCCCGCCAGGGAATAAAACAGATATTTATACGCCGCCATAATGGATTCTCTGGTACCGGAATGGAATACCAAAGGCATGGTGGAGAGACTCATAAGCTCATAAAACATATAAAATGTGATCAGATTTCCCGAAAAATCAAGGCACATGAGAACGCCGTATGCAAGGATATAAAAGGCATAGAACCTTTTTTCGTTCTCCTCATGCTGCATATACTTAAAGGAATACAGCAAAACCGCAAGCCATACCACGGTTGTAACCACCGCAAACATAGCTCCTATTTTATCCACCCTGAAAAATATGGAGATTCCATCAACCAGGGTAAAGAGCCCGATCTCGCTTTGTCCCGAAAACGCCACAGCCATTGAGATCGCAGCCATTAAAAACAGGATTATAGCCACATACTCATGGAGTTTTTTTCTGGATGCAGCATCTTCTGCGTTTCCGACAAAGTCGAATTTATCTTTGTGATCTTTGAAGGAAAGGACAAGCAATACGATACCGGTCAACAATCCCACCAAAAATGGCAAAATTATCAATATATTCATCACTCTCCTCCTTCTTTAAGCAAACATTGAGAGGCCTTTTTCGATGAGACCGATGACGGTTTCGCTCGAAAGGCCAAGCAACAGATTGATGATGATAAAAATGATCATGGCAATACTCTTTTTCGGATTGTCCGTGATCTTTGCCTTTGCAAATCCGGACTCCTTTACGCCCGCCTTAACAGCTGGTGTATAGATCCTGATGACAGTCCTGAAAAAGTATACCGCGTTAAGTATGGTTGAGATCGCAAGGGCGATCAATGTAATTAACATCTTGTTGGGGCTTTGAACCGCAGCCTCCGCAAACAAAAGCTTTGATATAAAGCCTGCAAACATGGGGAAGCCTATCATGGACAAAGATCCCACCGCAAAGGTGACTCCCGCAAGCTTATTTCTGTATCCTGAACCCGACAGAGATTTGTAATCCCTCTTTCCGTCGGACACATCAGTTAAGCCGCTTGCTGCCACAAACAAAAGTGACTTTGTGGATGCATGACAAACCACGTGGTAGATACTTGCCACCATTCCGGCCGTGGTTCCAAGGCCAAAGCCCATGTAGATATATCCGATCTGGGCAATCGATGAGAATGCGATCATTCGGCGCACATCATCACTCATGATGGCGTCGATTGAACCCATGATCATTCCGGCCACACCAAATACAAAGAGCACATTTAACACCTTGACATCCTTCATGACATCAAAACCTATCACTCTGTAAAAGATCTTTACCAAAAGGAATATATATCCTTTTGAAACCAGTGATGACAAGATGGCCGCACTTGATACGGTTGAGTAACCGTATGCATCGGGAAGCCATGTATGGAAGGGGTAAAGCGCACTCTTTATGGCAAGACCTATGGACATAAGGCATATTGCCACAAGGAGTGGATAGTGATATCCGCCACTTTGCGCAAGTGCGGTAACCGCTTCCTTGATATTACTCATTAACAGATGCCCCGTTATGGAATACAGATAGCAGATTCCAAGGAGCAGCATACCTGAACCCAGCAGACTCATTACCATATATCTGGTGGCAGCCTCAAAGGTTCTTCCGATCTGACGGCTCATTATGAGACCGCAGGCAGAGATAGTATTAATCTCCACGAAAACGTATGCTGTAAAAAGGTCGTTTGTATAAACCAGTGCAATAAGTGAACAGAGAAGGAGATTTACCATAACATAGTAGAGGTTCTGTCTGTGATCCTCCACATCCTTGATCCTCTCCTTTTCTCCCGCTATCATTGACAAAAACATTATGATGCAGAAAAACAGCGCCATTGCCGCTTCCAAAACGCCCACCCTGATCTCGTTACCCCAGGGAGCCGAGAAGTGGCCCATGCGATAAACGTAGGGTTCGCCGGTCTTTAACACAAAGGCAAGGACACAGCTTTGAAGCACGGCAAGAACCGTTATCACGCAGATATTTACTCTCTTTGCCCATTTTCCCTGTAAAACCGATGATATGGGGCCTGAAACCAGAGAGATTATGATCGACATAAAGGGGAAATTTTGTACGAATGCCATTATTTGCCCTCCTTGTTGATCATCGCTGAGATCTCATCCAGATTAAGAGAATGGTATCTGGCGTAAAGTCTTATGGTGAGAGATAACATAACAGCCGTTACGGAAACCGAAACCACGATTCCCGTAAGCACCAGGCCCGCAGGAATGGGATTTATATAGGCTTCCACGCTTCTGACGCCATCCACCACAATGGGAGCTTTGAGCCCCTCGATATAACCCTTAAGTGCCAGAAACAGATACACCGAAGAGTCCATGATATTTAATCCGATTATCTTTTTAATCAGGTTTTTCTGCAAAAGCAGATTTGAGAATCCTATTACGAAAAGGATCATAGAGATAGCTTCTTCATAATTGTGGAACAGATTTACAAAGTTCATATCAATAATCTCCTTTCCTGAACATGCAATAAAATGTGTACATGGTTCCCGCAACCACAATTCCCACACAGATATTGAGTATCAAAATAAGTCCGCTTGACAGGATATTTCCGGGTGTGCCAAGGGGAATGATGCTGTGTATGTCATTTGCGCCCGTATAGAATGAATAGCTCTTGCAAAGGGCATAGGTTCCAAGGGCCGCAACGCTCATTATCTTGTAAGTCTTTGCTGTAAAGAATTTCTCAGTCTTTTTAAAGCCAAAGGCATTTAAGTAAAGGATAAGTCCCGCTCCGATTATGGCTCCGCCCGAGAAACCGCCACCGGGTCCCAAGTGTCCGCCGAGGATCACATAAATACCAAAGATAATGACGGGAGGAACTAAAAACCTTGCAACAGTCTGCAGGATCACATCGTTTTTGGGCTCCAGCACTCTGTCGTTTGCAGCCTCTTCCTCTTCTTTTTTCTTTTTGGGATCAACTCGCAGTAACAGTAAAACCGCGCAGGTCGCGATAAAGAGCACATGGGATTCACCCAGAGTATCGAAGGCTCTGTAGTCAAGGATCATTCCCGTAACAATATTTACGGCTCCGGTTTCCTCCATACCCTTTTCAATGTATCTGGCGCTGACCTCGTTATTTACGGGGTTTGACGCCTCACCGAATGATGGGAGGTTTGACACCGCAAAGAGAAGCATCACCGCCAGCACAAGGCAAAAGAATACCGCAAAGCAGTTGTACAGCTTTCCGACCCACTTAAGCTCCCTGTTGTTTGCCAGGTCATATACTCTCTCCCTCAGATCCTTTTTTGCGATCTCACGCTCCATGATCTCCGCATTATTCTTTCTCTTTACGGTCTGAGGCTTCATCTCGACTTTTCCGGCAAAGGTATCGTCAGTTCCGGAAAGCCATCTCTTAAAATGAAAACTTACTGTCTTTTCATAATCACTTCTGGGGATCTTTTTGCTCATCTTTTGCATCTCCTTCCTCGTCAGTGCTTACGATCTCACGAATTTTCTTAAGTGTCACAAAGAACAATACGGTTGTGACTCCCGCGCCCACAGCAGCCTCTGTGATGGCAAGATCCGGAGATTCCAGTATGATCCAGATAATGCTCATGATGAGACTGAAGGACATGAATATCAAAATGGAATTTAAAAGTTTCTTTGAAAAACTTGCGGCGATGGCGCAGACCAGCAAGAAAAACAATAAAACATCGGTAAAAACAACGTTCATCACTCTTCCTCCTCTTCCACTTTATCTGTCTTCTCCGCGCCCTCCATGGGGATCACTTCCCCTGTGGTAAGGTTTGACATTTCATAATGCCTGCTCTTTTTTTCGTCGGTAAAAACCTCAAGTCCCGCAACCAGATGTGAAGCCGCAGGCGATGAAAACCACAAAAATACAAGTGTGGCCACAAGCTTTAAGGATGTGATATTTATACCGTTAAATACAAGCAGTCCGATGATGCTTAAGCCAATTCCCAGGGTATCTCCCATGGCAGCCGCATGCATACGGTTTAAAACATATTTAAATTTAAATACACCTACTACCTCAAGCACGAAAAAGGCGAGGCCGCACAAAAGAAGAGAACCCCCAACAATAAATCTGATCCACTCAATTGCATTCATTGTTTTCTTCCTCCTCTTTCTTTTTCTCTTTATAAACTCCGATATAAACCTTGGTAAGTACTATGACCGCAAGGAATGAGAGCATTGCATAAACCAGACATATGTCTGCCAGATACCCCTCCTGCAAAAGCACGGAAAGGATAGCCACGATGACGATGACGATGGTGCCCATCATGTTGGTGGCAACGATCCTGTCTGCTACCCTGGGGCCAAGCACGGCCCTTATCAGGCAGAGCACCAGGAGGATGGCAAGGATCGCCAGTACTCCGTACAAAAACGTGGATGTGATGGCATTTATCATTTTCCCTTACCTCCTTTTTCAAACTCTGAAAGCCTTGACTGGAATTCCAGTTCATCTATTCCCTCTGCCAGATCCCTGTCCAGACAGTGAACCGTAAACTCATCCTCATCCAGATTTACCGTGATGGTTCCCGGTGTAAGGGTTATGGCATTCGCCAAAAAAGCCCTGGCGGTTTCCGTCTTTAAGCTGCTCTTAAAGGTAACCAACATGGGCTCGGGCTCAGTCTCCTGTGTAAGTATAAGTTTAGCGACAAAGAGATTGGCCTTTACCACTTCCTTTACGAGGAGAATTCCGTAAGAGATCTCTTTGAAGATGTTTTTGTAAAATGACAATTCTTTTTTGATGCTGTAATCCATGAATTTGCATGTGAAGACAAAGAGTGCTGCAGCTATGAACACACCGAATATGGCAATCTCTGCAGTAAATTGCCCGTTAAAGATAACCCATAGCAAAAAATAGAGAATATACATATAAAATCCTTCCTTTTTTATATTTCCGACTCTAATCAGTTTAACACAAAACAGGAAAAATACAATAAATTGACAAAGAGTCGCCGGTGACTCTTTTGCGCCCTAGCGGAGCGCAACGCGATAATCGCATCTCCGATAGGTGCGCATCCTTAGCGGAACATTTTTTTATATAACAGGATAGAAATATCCTGTTACATAAAAAGAAGCCAAAAATCCTAAAATTTTTCGCTTCTTTTGATATTCAATATTTATCAGTCATTAATGATTCGTACATACTTAACGGGTGTACGATAATTGTATTTATTGATCTTGATACCGGTTTTGGGTGAGCTTGCATGACAAACCTGTCCACCGCCGATATAAAGGGCAACATGATTGATGGTTCCCGAGGAATTGGTATAAAATACCAGATCTCCCGGCTGCAGTTCGGAAGCCGTGATCTTCTTTCCCTCATTTGCCTGGGCTCTTGATGAGTGGCTTAAGGAAATTCCGAAATGCTTGTATACGCTCATGGTAAATCCGGAACAATCGGTACCCTTTGTGAGACTCGAACCTCCCCATACATAGGGATTACCCACAAACTGCTTAGCATATTCACAGATATCAACTCTCAAGTCGCTGACACCCTGTCCGTACAATAACTCGCTCATGGTGATGGCTGTGTCAAGGGACTCTTTGACTGTCACATACTCCGAAGCCACATAGGCATCGTCACCATCCAGAGTAACCTTTATCCACTCGCCCTCGTCCTCCACAAACTCAAGTTCCTCTCCTATGAGCACCTGAGTGAGAACATGACTGTCAGTGTCCGCATCGTCTCTTACATTTAATCCGTCCACATTTGCGATGGCGACGGTCCTTACGATCTCCTCCGCCTTTATCTTTGCCTCAGCGCCGGTTAAGAGATAATCCATGCTCACATATCCTTCAACTTCACCGGATTTAATATGGGCCCAACCGTCATTTTCTTCCAGGATCTCGCATGCGGCATCCTTGGACATTTTGCCCACCATCTTTCCGCTTGTGGAAGCCTCGGCACGAACATTTAAGTTGCCGCTTTCCACATTACAGATACCAAGCTCCGTATATCCCCAAAGGGAACCT
>JAGDCK010000011.1 GCA_017958585.1 Lachnospiraceae bacterium | reverse complement strand
TCCTACAGTCTGATAAGAAGATCCCTTTGGCAGGTATACTCCGCATGAAATCCAAGCTTGTAACTTATAAGTGAATCGGGCTGATTCCACTTAAGATATTCTTTTTGTGTCTGTTCAACTGATGATGTGAAATCATTTAAGCCGCTTACCAGAACACAGCGCATTCCCATTTCTTCACACACTTCACCTACCACATCGGGCTGCAGGTACATATCAAATATACCCGTTATTCCACTGTGGAGATACTCCAAAACCGCAACCTTCGCAAAGGCCCTGATGGAATCCGCATCCAGCTTTTCCTCGTTGGGGAATACCTTTTCGTTAAGCCATTTATCCAGGGGCAGGTCGTCCGCATAGGAACGTAGGAAAGTCATGGGCGAATGAGTATGGGCATCCTTAAATCCCGGCATCAGCAGGTTATTCTTGCAATCGATCTCTCTGTCCCACTGTTTTAAGGGAATCTCATTGTCATTTACCACATCGGGGAAATTGGTATTCACATTTCCCACATAAGCAATCTTGTCATCCTTGATCCAGATCTCTCCGTCAAAAATGTCTTCATCAGCATTCATTGACAGGATCTTTGCATTATAAAGTCTGATATTCATTTGATGGAATCGCCTCCAAAAGATGCGGGTAAAAGTTCACCCAGAGTATAAATTTTATAGTCATCGATGGAACGCGCCACAATGACCTTGAAATCATCATGGCAAAACTCACTCATAACCTGCCTGCAGATACCGCAGGGATAAGCATATTCTGTGGGTTCAGTGTTTTCCAAAGCACCCACTATGGCAATAGCCTCAAACTCTCTCTCATCCTCTGAAACCGCCTTAAAAAATGCTGTTCTCTCAGCACAATTTGTGGCTCCGTAGGATGAATTCTCCACATTACACCCTCTGAAGATCAAACCGTCTTTACATAAAAGCGCCGCACCCACTTTAAAATGAGAATATGGTGCATATGCACTTTTCCTTGCTTCCAAAGCACTGTAGATCAATTCTTTTTCATCAAGCATATTTAAAATCCTCTCACAGATTCAGTGACAAGTTTGGCAAAATTAGCTGAAGCCATATCGGCAGCCTGCTGAACCTCCTCATGGTTAAGCGGCTTGTCAAATACACCTGCGGCCATGTTACTGATACATGAAATACCACATATTCTCATTCCCATATGTCTTGCCGCAACGGCTTCGACACCGGTACTCATACCAACGGCATCTCCTCCCATGGTACGGAGCATTCTGATCTCTGCCGGAGTCTCATAGGAAGGGCCCTGAAGCTGCACATAAACTCCTTCTCTTAAAGGGATCTCAAGTTCATAAGCCTTTCTTAAAATTATATCATTCAGTTGTTCGTCATATACATGGGTCATATCAGGAAATCTGGGACCTAATTCGGATAGATTCTTGCCATGCAGGGGGTTAGGCACAAAGCAGGATATCTGGTCCTTTATAAGCATCAGATTACCCACATTGAAATCAAGGTTTATACCGCCTGCGGCATTTGTCAAAAACAAAATCTCGGCGCCCATCATCTTCATGAGTCTGATCGGTAATACCACGTCGTCAATCTCATATCCTTCGTAGTAATGAACACGGCCTTTCATGCATACAACGGGTACATGATCGATATAACCAAATACAAATTTACCGTCATGACCGGGCACGGTGGATACGGGGAAGCCATCGATCTCGCTGTAGCTTATCTCAGAATCCACGCGAATGTTGTTTGCATAATCGCCAAGTCCGGAACCCAGGACCAGGGCAACCTTTGGGACGAAATCGGATTTTCTTCTGACACATTTCAGACATTGAAGCAGTTTTTCATAAGAATCCATTGTATACCTCCTAAAATTACAGAAAATATAAGCAAAACGTCCGAATATATTATACTAATTAATACAGGAAAAAGCAACAAAAAACCCACTCTCCATTTTCTACATATTGAGCAATTTATCTAAATTACATAGACATGGCCCAAAATATAGCGAGAGTGGGTTGAAAATCAAAAGATTATTTTACATTACGACTTTTTTGAAATTCTTCTTTCCGCGTCTTACTACCATACCGTCACCCTTAAATGCATCGGGTTCAAATACGGTCTTGATATCAGTCACCTTTTCATCGTTTACAACGACACCGCCATGATCAACGGCACGTCTGGCCTCGTTTCTGGACTGATTAAGTCCGGACTTGACAAGCACCTGAAGGATATCGATCTTTCCGTCTGTAAAATCAGCCTCAGTAAGAGTCGCGGTAGGCATATCGGCAGCATTTCCGCTTCCAAACAATGCTCTTGCTGACTCCTGAGCCTTGTCTGCCTCCTCTTTTCCATGAACCAGATTTGTGAGCTCGTATGCAAGGATCTCCTTAGCTTTATTGAGCTGAGCTCCCTCCCATTTTTCCATCTCTCTGATCTCTTCCATGGGAAGGAATGTAAGCATCTTGATACATTTGAGAACGTCAGCATCATCCACATTTCTCCAGTACTGGTAGAAATCGAAAGGAGATGTCTTGTTAGGATCAAGCCATACAGCGTTTCCTGCGGTCTTACCCATCTTTCTGCCCTGTGAGTCGGTGAGAAGTGTGATGGTCATGGCGTGAGCATCCTTGCCGAGTTTCTTTCTGATAAGCTCGGTACCACCCAGCATATTACTCCACTGATCGTCTCCGCCAAACTCCATATTACAGCCGTATTTCTGGAACATGTAGTAGAAGTCATAGGACTGCATAATCATGTAGTTAAATTCAAGGAAGCTTAATCCCTTCTCCATTCTGTTCTTATAGCACTCTGCACGAAGCATATTGTTAACAGAGAAGCACGCTCCGACATCTCTTAACAGATCAATGTAATTAAGCTTAAGAAGCCAATCGGCATTATTGACCATTATTGCCTTATCATCACCGAACTCAATGAATCTCTCCATCTGCTTCTTGAAACAATCGCAGTTATGCTGGATCATCTCCGGAGTCATCATGGTACGCATGTCAGATCTTCCGGAAGGATCACCTATATATCCGGTT
>JAGDCK010000106.1 GCA_017958585.1 Lachnospiraceae bacterium | reverse complement strand
TCAAAGCCATATGAAAAAGATTGGCTGCGTGGCAAGATGGGGCGGTGATGAATTTTTACTGGCATTTGACCACTTCTGTGCGGAGGAGGCAAAGGAGAGTCTTGAGGAATTTCTGGAGGTCATAAGAGGCACCGTCATCAAATTTGACGATCTGGACATAAAGGTCACCATGACCTTTGGTATCACCGAAGGGGACAGCGACGATATAGTCACCTTGGTACGAGAAGCGGATGAAAAGCTCTATTACGGAAAGGAAAACGGCAGGAACAGAGTCGTTTTGTAATAATGCTTTATCGAGGACCCGGAGAAAGGCCGTTTATCATTAATTTTTGATCACAATACCATGCTTGTACTTTTATGTTCAGGCATGGTATATTTATTTACATTGCGTGAAGCTTTTGTTTTCAAGCGAAAGTTTTGATATATGTTTTGAAAGGTCAGTTTTTAATCATGAAAAATAAACAACTCAGTCATTCCCTGATCCTTGCCTTTGCGGCACTTATCTGGGGCGTGGCTTTCGTAGCCCAGAGTAAGGGCGGAGAATCCATAGGCGCATTCTCCTTTAACGGTATCAGAATGACTCTCGGCGGTCTGGTGCTTCTCCCTGTTATTGCTTTTCTGGATAAAAATGGGCTGTCCTCAAAAAAGCCCGCCACAAAAGAAGAGAAAAAAATATTGTTAATAGGCGGTTTACTTTGCGGTCTTGCTTTGATCGTAGCCAGCAATTTTCAACAGGTTGCAATAAACCTCGGGGCTGAAGCCGGAAAGGCCGGGTTCTTAACTGCCTGCTATATCCTGATGGTGCCCATACTCGGCATATTTTTTAAGAGAAAATGCGGGATCAATATCTGGATAGCCGTTATGATCGCGCTTGTTGGTTTATATCTCCTGTGCCTTAGCGAGAATCTCACCATCAAGCTCCCGGATTTACTGCTTCTTTTATGTGCATTTTCTTTTTCGGTCCACATTTTGCTGGTGGAGAAATTTGCACCCGCAGTTGACGGGGTGAGACTTTCTGCGATCCAGTTTTTTACCTGCGGAATCGTCACCACCTTTATATCCGTCTTTACGGAGATGAAGCCCTGGGACAGCGCATCTTTGAATCTGTGGATCTCATCCTTTGCTCAGATAGATGCCTGGGGTTCCATTTTGTATGCCGGTGTGCTTAGCAGTGGCGTTGCGTACACTCTTCAGATAATAGGTCAGGAAGGTCTTAATTCCACAGTCGCTTCACTGGTGATGAGCCTTGAGTCCGTATTTGCGGTGCTGGCAGGCTGGATCATTTTGGGTCAGACCCTTTCTCCCAGAGAATTTGCAGGATGCGGACTGATCTTTTCTGCGATCATCCTGGCTCAGCTTCCAAAGACCATGTTCACACGTGATTATTCCATGCATAATAAAAGCCACCAGCCGGAAACTTAACCGGCGGTGGCTTTAAATCTGTTATTTTTTAAGGATCCAAAAATCAATCTATGGAAAGATACATATTCACATGATCCGCGATGCACTTCCAGGATGAAGAGCTTCCTGCGGAGGCGCATATGTACTCTTTTCCGTCATTATCCGTAAAAAGACTTACGGCGCAGTTTCCGGACTGGTTTACGAAGCCGGTCTTAGCGCAAAGCACTTCGCCGCCCTTATCCCTGTCCTCTATCCTTCTTAGGAACCAGTTGGAGACCGTTATTCCATCGGGATGATGTTCCGTGCCCGACGTGGTATATGTATGGAGGGAGAGCACATCCCGTAAAAAATCAATCTTTGCAGCTTCCCTCATGATCAAAGCTATATCAAATACAGAGCAATAGTGATCGTCATCAAAAAGACCTACGCAGTTGGTAAAGTGTGCCGACTCATCAAGATCCATCTGCTTTAATTTCTCATTCATAAGTTCCACAAAGGCTTCCTGGCTTCCCGCCACGTAGCAGGCAAGTCCAACAGCCGCATCTCCACCTGACGGAAGGATCGTTCCGTAGAAAAGATCCCGCACTGTCACGACTTCACCGTCCAAAAATCCAACGGAACTGCAGTCATTGGAATAGGCATAATCCGTGATCTCTATTGTCATTGTGAAGGTATCATCCAGATCTATCACACCATCCCGGCTTTTCTTTGCCAATTCCTCGTAAGCCACAAGCACTGTCATGACCTTTGTCATGGATGCGGGAGATATCCTGTCATTCATCCCTCTCTGGCTGATCACTCTGTTGCCATCAAGATCCAAAAGCACGGCATTGGTGCTTATCACATCATCCGATATCCCCTTTGTATCAAAATCGATCTGAGGGTAATCTGCATAGTCATATTCAGATGTTTCTACCGGCTCTTTCGTTTCTTCAGGATGTGTACCCGACCCTGAAACGGTAATGGTATCACTTCCCACATTTCCCGAATCTGCGGGGCTCTCTTCATCTGCAAGACTTACCAGACCACTGCTCTCCTGAACAGGTTCCGGTTCATCACCCTTAATGGCATTTCCCACAGTGACATATCCCACGGAAAAAACTCCTGCGGCAAGAATGCCTGCAAAAAACACTTTCAATATTTTACGGCGTCTAAGGATCCTCTCCTTTTCAGCCCTCATCTTCTTATACATTGCCTGTCTGGCTAAACGCTTTTCTTCATCACTTGCGTTTTCTCGATACTCAAAAGCCATTAGGACCCCCTAAAACTGATTATTTCTGCCTGCGCGTTCTAAACGCGTTACGTGCTTTACGCGCTCTATGCGCATTATGCGCGGCGCTTTTCCACAATGGATTTTCCTCTCCATTTGCCGCTCTTCCACCGTCCCATGACGATAAATCCTCTGACGCATTCATCTATTGCGGTTCCCATGAATACTCCCATGGCTCCAAGTCCCAGAGTGATTCCAAAGAGATGTCCGCCCGTGGCACCCAGAAACCACATGGTAAACAGTCCCACAACAAGTGGAAATACATAATCCCCGGAAGCCTTGAGAGAACATACAAATGTCATATTAAGGACTCTGCCAACCTCGATAAAGAGATCCACAAACATTATCTTAAATGCGATATCAATGATTGCCTGATTGTCCGTAAAGAGCCTCAGCGTATAGGGGCTTAACTGCCAGTTCACCAGGGCAAGGGCAAGGGTTATCGGCATGGATGTGAGTAACGTCCTCCAAACACGTCTGTAGGCCGCATCCTCTTTTCCCGCACCCACCAAATGGCCCGTGATTATCTGTGTGGCCAGGGCACATTGATTTGAAAACACATTTGCAAGAGATATCAGAGTGTTGCAGAATGCTCTGGCATTTACGGACTCATTTCCGAGACTGTTAATAAATGAAAGAAGCACTATCTGATACATATTGTAGGAAAGGCTCTCCCCTGCGGAAGGAAGGCCGATCTTTATCATCTTTGACAAAAGCTTTCCCGGGAAAGGATTAAGAAGCTTTATGGAAAACTTTCCTATGCTGTATCTGTAAAACATGAATACCGCCACGCTTACCGCCACGATCCTGGCAGTAACGGTTGCAAGGGCAACACCCTTCACGCCGAAATTTAAAAACTTAAGCGGACCGTACAGGAATACATAATTTCCCACAATGTTTATGAGATTTATCATCATGGAAATATACATTCCCACCTTCGTATGTCCGTTGCAGCGAAGAATCTGGAGCATTACATTGTAGACAGCCTGTAAAAAAAGCATTCCTCCGACGATCCTGATATATGTCATGGAATAGGGCATCATCTCCGCAGACACATGGATCGCGCTCATCATAAACCGACCGAAGAATACAAGCATTCCGCTGAGTACCAGACCAAAGACCAGATTGACCATGACTACCAGCGTATAAATCCTGTTCATGGATTTCTGTTCCTCATTTGCTCCAAGGTACTGAGCCACCACAACGCTTGTGGCAGTGGAGATTATCCCAAACATCAGCACAAATAGATTCAATATCTGATTGGCATTTCCCACTGCACCGACGGCGTTTTCTGAATAATGGCTAAGCATTATGGTGTCCACATTGTGCACCAGTATATTTAACAAAGTTTCAAAAAACATCGGTCCGGCCAGCACCAAAAGAGGTGTGTTCTCGTCAATGTGACCGCTGTACTTTTTATTCATAATAGTTATTATTTTCCCCTCTAAAATCTTTTTGGCACGGCTCTCTCACGCCGATGCACCTGATCCGCTATTTTTTGCAATATGATACGAATGCAAATTCGCGGCTGTTTGGAGCCCATGAGTTTACATTAATGGTTCCCTGACCTCCAAAAAGCTTTACTGCCGTTGTCATGTTGGATCCGTCCGCATCCATTATCCTAAGCTCCACGTTTTTGTCCGGGACATGATCTCCGGGCCTTAAGTCTCCCTTTTTGTAGGCAAGCATAACGACCTTTTTGCCGTCAGGGGACACATGAGGAAACCACAGATTTGCCCCTTCATCATGGGTCATCCTGGTCTGCTCACTTCCGTCAGCCTTCATTCTGTATACCTGCATGAGACCGCTTCTGACCGAATTAAACCAGATATATTCTCCCGTGGGATCAAACTCCGGTCCGTCGTTTAGTCCCGGTGCATCCGTAAGCCTCTTTTCCACTCCGCCCGAAGCATTAAGAGTATAAATATCGAATTCTCCGTTTCTCTCCGCACAATATGAAAGAGTTTTCCCGTCAGGGCTCCATCCGTGGAGGTAGCTTGGACGCATGGCGGTCAAAAGCTCGGGGGCACCTCCCTCAATGGGAATCCTGTACACTCTGCTTTTTCCGTCCTCCTCTGCATCATGACTTACCGCAATATATTTTCCGTCCTCAGAGAGGACATGGTCGTTGTTACATCTGTTGCAAAATCCTGTGTCCAGTTTTTCGGAAGACAAAGTCTCCAGATCAAATCTGTAAATTGAACCCTTGCTGTTGTAATAGAGGCTCTTTCCGTCCTTTGACCAGTTTGGAGCTTCGATGACATAATCAAAATATGCCAATATCTTTCTTTCACCGGTCTCGCAGTTATATGTCTCAAGGATGGACTGGTCGTTATCCCTGTCCCAGACAGCTTTCATCTGCTCTGCCTCGAAGGGATATACCACACCCCAGCTTCTTCTGAGGTCATCCATCTGATTCATGATGCGCATGGTCTCTGCATGAGGCATTTCAGGGCACTCGAGTTTTCCCTCCTCCAATGCCTTTTTGCAGGATAAAACTTCATATTCATAACCGTTTGCAATGTATTTGGGAACAACCTCCCTGACCACATTTCCGGCTTTGTCATATACAACATATTTTGACAGGTCGTTCAGATTATAAACCTGTATATACCCTTTTGTACCGTTTATCCGGCCTTCGTTCTTTCCTCCGGACACCATGCTGGTCCTCAGGTACGCAGTTTTTCCCTCAGGATAATGAAGCACGATAAAGTCCGTGGCATCAACCCCGGTCTCATATTTCATGCATGTGGAATCCATGCCGATGCAGTTTGTACCCAAAAACATTGCCGCAAAGGTAAGACAGTACACTCCAAGGTCAAGGAGCGGGCCTCCTGCAAGCTCGGGGTTACGAAGTCTCTCCACATGGCTTAATGGAATGGAAAAATCTGCTTCCACGGAAAAGACCTCGCCGATCTCTCCGCTTTCTATTATACTTAACAGTTCGTTTCTCGTTGGTATATATCTGGTCCACATGGCCTCTGTAAGGAGGATTCCCTTCTCCTCAGCCATATTTAAAAGTTCCTGAGCCTGAATGGAATTAGCGGTAAATGCCTTCTCGCAAAGCACTGCCTTTCCATGCTCCAAGCACAGTTTTACATGCTCATAATGATGGGAGTGAGGTGTCGCCACATATACCAGATCAACCTCAGGGTCTCTAAGCATCTCCTCATAGGATCCGTAGGCCTTTTCAAATCCGTGTTTTTGGGCAAAGTCCTCAGACTTTTGAAGTGACCTGGAAGCCACTGCGTAGGCCTTCACCGAATCATCCAGCCCGTTCAGAGCCGTTGCCATGGCATTTGCTATATTTCCCGCACCGAGTATCGCTACATTCATATTGATATCCTCCCTATAAATCCAATTATAACAAATCGGCATGAAAATACCACATCTAATATGCACAAAGAATGGAAAACACATTATGTAGTATTTGATGATAGAATATTAAGATCGCACTGTTTTTTATGCAAAAATTGAATAATGTTAACCAATTCGTTGATTTATTTTATCCTTTTACCTAATAATATTGACAAATTTTAATGAGTGACATATTATTCATGCATTAAAAAACATCATTTTTGTGTTTTTTTTACGCGGAACGGCTCGGTTCTTTTAAGGAGGCGTTCTTTTGTTTTCCTATCCCGTGGGGGAAACATCGGGCAGGAAAGCATTCGCATCATATAAAGTGATGCGAAAGGGAGATTTATATATAACAGGAGGACTTTATTATGAAGAAGAAATTACTTGCACTCCTCTTAACAGGAGCAATGGTTCTCTCTCTTGCAGCTTGTGGCGCCGATGCAGGCACAGCTGATTCAGCAGCTGACGCTACCGAGACACAGACAGAGACCACAGAAACCGAAGAGACAACAGAAGAGACCGCAGCTGCTGCAGAGACAACAGACGGAGCAGTTACCGGAACACTTAAGCTTGGCTTCATCGGACCTATCACAGGTGCTGCAGGACAGTACGGTTCACTTGCAAACTACGGTGCACAGATCGCGGTTGAAGAGTTAAACGCTCTCGGAAACGGTCTTACCATCGAGTATCAGCCTGAAGACGATGTACATGACGCAGAGACATCAGTAAACGCTTACAACACATTAAAGGACTGGAACGTACAGGCAATCGTTGGTTGCGTAACCACAACTCCCTGTATCGCAGTTGCTTCAGAGGCTTACTCAGACAGAGTATTCATGCTCACACCTTCAGCTTCATCACCCAAGGTAACAGAAGACAGAGACAATGTATATCAGGTATGCTTCTCAGATCCTAACCAGGGATCAAAATCAGCTGAGTACATCTCAGAGAACAACCTTGCAACAAAGGTAGCTGTCATCTACAACAACGCTGATGCTTACTCAACAGGTATCTATCAGACATTCGTAAGCGAAGCTGAGAACAGAGGTCTTGAGGTTGTATCCACCACAACATTTACAGATGACACAACAGACTTCTCAGTTCAGGTAACAGATGCAAAGAACGCAGGCGCTGAGCTTGTATTCCTTCCTATTTACTATCAGCCCGCTTCACTTATCCTCTCCGAGATGGACAAGCAGGGATATGAAGCTACAGTATTCGGTGTTGACGGTATGGACGGTATCCTCGGAATCGAGGGATTTGACACAAGCCTTGCTGAGGGCGTAATGCTTCTTACACCTTTCGCTGCAGATGCTACAGATGATGCAACAGTAAGCTTTGTAAAGAAGTTCAATGACAAGGCAGGCGAGACTCCTTCACAGTTTGCCGCTGATGCTTACGATGCAGTTTATACCATCGTTGAAGCACTCAACGCATACGCTGCAAAGAACGGAGCTCTTGATGTGACAGACTTAAGCGCAGAGGAGCTTTGCGATATCCTCATCAGCACCATCTCTTCAGATGACTTCTCAGTAGACGGACTTACAGGTGCCGGAATGAAGTGGAATGCTTCAGGTGAGGTTAACAAGTCCCCCAAGGCTGTTATCATCAAAGACGGTGTTTACGTAGGAATGTAATTTAAAGATAATTAAAAATATGACTGTAAGGGGGGTTACCCGATGGTAACCCCTTTTTACCATTCATATGCACCCCTTAATCTAAAGATCTGCGTCATGTTTTTAGCATAAAATAAGTCAATTGACTCTGATATTTTTGCATACCTTGCTTTTTTCGTTTATAATTATTCAAAAGAATCAAGGTATGCAGGAATTTCAAAATTCCGCAAAAACTATTTTTATGGGAGGTTTCTTATGTTATCCTATCTGATCAACGGTATCAGCCTGGGTAGTGTCTATGCCATCATAGCTCTTGGATATACCATGGTTTACGGTATCGCCAAAATGCTTAACTTTGCTCACGGCGATGTCATCATGGTGGGCGGTTACATGGCTTACATTACCAGCAGTTACCTGGGGCTCCCCTACGGAGTCGCAATCCTCATTTCCATCGCAGTTTGTACGCTTCTCGGTATTTTCATCGAGAAACTTGCTTATAAGCCCCTTAGAAGCGCCACAAGCCTTGCAGTGCTCATCACCGCCATAGGCGTGTCATATTTTCTTCAGAATGCTGCGCTTCTCATATGGTCATCCAATCCGAAGTCTTTCCCCAACATGGTTAACTTCGGAACACTGGAGTTTGGAAATATCCGCATCACATCCGCTTCCATCATCACATTCCTTTCATGCGTGGTGATCATGGTGGCTCTCACACTTTTCACCAACAAGACAAAGGTAGGAAAGGCCATGAAGGCGGTTTCAGAGGATAAGGGTGCCGCTCAGCTTATGGGAATCAATGTAAACGCAACGATCTCACTCACATTCGCTATAGGTTCCGGACTTGCAGCGATCGCAGGTGTGCTTCTGTGCTCTTCATATCCCAACCTGACACCCACCACAGGTTCCATGCCCGGTATCAAAGCCTTCACTGCTGCGGTATTCGGTGGTATCGGTTCCATTCCCGGAGCAATGCTCGGCGGTATAATCCTCGGTATAATCGAGATATTGAGCAAAGCCTATATCTCGACCGAACTTTCAGATGCAATTGTATTTGCGGTACTTATCGTAATCCTTATCGTGAAGCCCACCGGACTTCTCGGCAAGAAGGTTACCGAGAAAGTGTAGGTGGCCTATGAAAAAGATGAAAAAACATACAAAGAACAGCTTTTTAAACTACGGAATAATCATTTTATTCTTTATAATCTTTCAGACGCTTGTCAGCACAAAGCATATATCAAACTCACTGCAGGGTCAGCTGATCCCCATCTGCGTATACATCGTAATGGCGCTGTCCCTCAACCTGGTGGTTGGTATCTCGGGAGAACTCTCCCTCGGTCACGCAGGATTTATGAGTGTTGGTGCTTTCAGCGGTGTTATCGTATCCACCGCCTTAAAGCACAGTGTTGAAAACGGAGCTTTGAGACTTTTGATCGCAGTGATAGTAGGTGCCATCATCGCATCCGTTGCCGGAGTCATTATCGGAATCCCCGTACTCAGACTTCGAGGCGACTATCTGGCAATCGTAACCCTGGCCTTTGGAGAGATCATAAAGAACTTCTTAAACGTACTCTATGTGGGCGTAGACGCAAACGGAATTCATTTCAGCTTAAAGGATGAAGCTTCCCTTGGACTTGATATGGCCACCGGAACCACCATTGTAAACGGACCTATGGGAGCTGTTGGTATCACAAAGATCTCCTCATTTTTCTCCGCAATACTTTTGGTTCTTGTCACATTGTTTATCATCCAGAACATGGTTTACAGCCGTACGGGACGCGCCATAAAGGCTATCAGAGACAACCGTATCGCTGCAGAAGCCTGCGGACTTAATGTTACAAAGTATAAGCTTGTTGCATTTGTGGTTTCAGCAGCCCTTGCGGGTAGCGCCGGAGCACTTTATGCACTCAATTATTCGACGGTCGTACCAAAGAAATTTGATTTCAATACTTCGATCCTGATACTTGTATTTGTGGTTCTCGGCGGAATCGGAAACCTCACGGGCTCCATCATTGCGGCGGCGCTCCTTACAGTGCTTCCCGAGCTTCTTCGTGCTTTCTCCGACTACAGAATGCTGGTATATGCCATCGTTTTGATACTGGTAATGCTCATCACAAATAATGAGAAAGCAAGAATCTTTACAACCGAATTAAAATACAGGCTAAAATTTAAAAAGAAACAGATCGGAAATAAGGAGGTATCGGAATAATGGCAAACAAAGATATTAAATTAGTTTCCGTACCCAGCCCCAACTTCGTACCCGAGAGAGATCTCGGAAAGCCTCTTGTACTTGAGGTTTCTCATCTCGGCATAGATTTTGGCGGACTTACCGCTGTGGATGACTTCAATATGGCTATCGGTGCCACAGAGATCGCCGGTCTCATCGGACCTAACGGTGCCGGAAAGACCACTGTATTTAATCTCCTCACAAAGGTTTATCAGCCCACCAGAGGAACAATACTTTTAAACGGCAAAGACACAGCCGGAATGAATACCATACAGGTTAATCGTGAGGGTATCGCAAGAACCTTCCAGAATATCAGACTTTTCGACTCATTAACTGTTGAAGACAATGTAAAGATCGGTCTCCACAATTCCATGAGTTACCATATGTATCACGGCATCATGCGACTTCCCAAGTACTGGAAGGAAGAAAAAGCTGCCCACGAAAAGGCCATGGATCTGTTAAAGATCTTTGACATGGAGGATCTGGCCAATGCCAAAGCAGGATCCCTCCCCTACGGAGCACAGAGAAGACTTGAGATCGTGCGCGCCCTTGCCACATCTCCAAAGCTCTTACTCCTCGACGAGCCTGCTGCCGGCATGAACCCTTCAGAAACCGCAGAGCTTATGGAAAACATCGAAAAGATCAGGGATACCTTCCAGATCGCCATCATGCTGATAGAGCATGATATGAACCTGGTAATGGGAGTATGCGAAAGCATTGC
>JAGDCK010000105.1 GCA_017958585.1 Lachnospiraceae bacterium | reverse complement strand
GTGAAGAAAAAGCCTTTTTCCCTCATCCTCTCCACAAACTCAGCCATCCTGACATAATAAAGGAGTTCGGGTATGAGCGCTGAAAAATCACTTATATCCACTGCAGCATGCCTTGTCAGTACGCTTCTCATCTGCTTAACGCTCCTGCTCAAAAGACTGTTGGCAATGTTGGTCATGTATTGCATCACTCCACCGGCCATGTCATTCTCCGGCACAGCCGCAAATCCTCCCATGCGTAAAGGATTCATGACTTTCGCTGCTTTAGTGGCGTTTCCTTCCATAGCCATGAGCACCGCATTGAGATCGGGCCTTGCCGGTCTGTAATTGTAATCGTCCTTCCACTCGGCAGTATCTTTTATCTCATCCTGTCTGGCGATGAAATCCTTAAAATTGTGTATCATCTCCGAGCCGTAAAAGTATTTGCTGTTAATGGACACTATGCCTATGGAGTCTGCCTCAAAACGCTCATTTAAGTTTATGCCCAGAGTAACGCTCTTAAATTTTGATGTTGTGACTTTAAGCTCCTCAATATCTTTTTTGAGTTCCATGAAGCCACTGTCTTCATAAAGTTCCCGTGCGTATTCAAACAGCTCCGTCAATCCCCGGGACTTGATTGGATACTTCTGCAGGCAAACGTAGAAAACCTCCACACAGTCAATAAATTCCCGCATCTCATCCATGCGGTGCATAAGTTCCCATATACCGGAAGCTTCCGAAAGCTTATTGAAACTGCCGTAGACTCTCAAAAAATCCACCCGCTCAAGGACTTTCTGCATTTCGTCCCTTAGTTTTGGAAATCTGATGATATCATCAAAAACCTCTGTGCGGAAATCCACAACCTCCGGGTCTTTGTTCAGGCTGACAAGGACATTTTTGATCAGATTTCTCTCTTTTTCGTTTTTGGCCAGAGAATTTACCAAAACCTCACCGGCAAGATCATGAAACGTTTCGTCGCTCATTTTGACAAAATCATGTTTTGCGCCGATGGGATAAAACAAACTGAGTTTTCCCATATTACGATCCTTTCAATACTCTCCTCGTCACCGCTGATAACTTATCAGAAATTTCCTCCGTTCCAGCCCCAATCGGGGGTAGCGGAATATTTCACATAAATACGGTCAGGCGCGATGCCCAGAACATCTCCGAAAATATCCGTTATCTCGCCTGTAAGGTCTGAAAACGCAGAGCTGTTTGCACTTCCGTAAACGCTCACTTCCACAAATGCAGTCGGTTTGGAATCATCTCCCTTAAAATACAGATGATACTCATCCTCAAATCCCACCATAAGCCAGCTCTCGCTCTTTCCGGGTATCACGGATATAGCCTGACCGAGCCTTGTCTTCAGTTCCTTTTCCTGCTCATCTGAAATCTTTACACTGATCTTTGAATTAATAAACGGCATTTCTTTTTTCCTCCTGTATTTTTTTGTTTTCATAGTAACATCCTTTTGACATAAAATCAAACATAATACTGTGCCTGTGCATTCCACAGGGCGTAATACTGCCCGTTTACATCATTCAAAAGCTGCGCATGGGTCCCCTTCTGTATGATATTGCCATTGTCAAACACGGTTATCTCACCGCAGAATCGGCAGGACGAAAGACGATGACTTATATAAACGGCTGTCTTATCCTCCACAAGATTACTGAAATCCTCATATACCTGTGCCTCCGCTATAGGATCCAAAGCAGCGGTCGGCTCATCCAGGACTATCATCGGCGCACCTTTGTATAACGCCCTCGCCAAAGCGATCTTCTGTGCTTCTCCGCCGGATATCTCGACACCGTTTTCCGAGATGTCCCTGTAAAGATAAGTGTCCGCTCCGTCCACCATCTGCAGATACCTGTCGTAAAAAGAAACCTTTTTTATACACTCCTCAAGTTTCCCTTTATCGTAACTTGTATCCGCCGCTATATTCTGCCCGAGACTGAAGGCAAACAGTTTAAAATCCTGGAAGACAAACGAAAACAGTTTCGTATACTCTTCATAATCATACTGCCTGATGTCCGTGCCGTTCAAGAGGATCTCGCCCTCCGTAGGGTCATACAGCCTGCAGAGTAATTTCACAAATGTGGTTTTCCCCGCTCCGTTTGTTCCGACAAAAGCCTGTTTTTTGCCGATGCTCAACTTTGTGTTTATGTTTTTCAAAACATAGACATCGCTCCCCGGATACCTGAAAGAAACATTTTTGAATTCGATATTGCAGTCTTTCCCATTGAAAAGATCCGCATCCACCGGCAGCGTACCCTGTTTTTTTCTGTTCGGAAGATCCAGATACTCAAACAGTTTTTCCAGATGTCTCGTGTAAACCTTATTTTCGGAATAGATCCATGTCAAAAGTCCCACATATCCAACCAGCTCGGTCAATGCTCCGACATACTGCACGATACTGCCGACGTCAAAAGCTCCGGCACCCGCCTTTATCACCACAAAAAGGTAACAGAGAGCATTACACAGTCCCTGCGAAAACAGCAATAGCCCCTGACACGAACTCATCTTATAAAGTAAAGCATTGTCGCTTTGGTTATGCTCTTCCATTTTCTTCATCTCTCTGTCAGCTATCTTTTCCTGCCCGTAGATCCTGACATCCTTAGCCCTTTTCGTGCTGTCGTACAGTTCATGACCGTAAAACATAAATGCGCGGTTAAACCAGACCGTGCCTTCGGTCCACTGCTCAAAAACAGCGTTTTCTTTCTGTGTCAGATAATGATAGATCAAACCGAACAGCACC
>JAGDCK010000104.1 GCA_017958585.1 Lachnospiraceae bacterium | reverse complement strand
CGCATAAACCTGCCAACACCCGTGACCCTGGGATCGTCCTTTGTAGTCCATCCTTTTTTCTCGGTTTCCTCCGTCTGGACTCTCATGGATCTGAATTTATAAATGTTAAAGGGCTTGTTGTGAAGTCCTATGCGCTTTTGCATGAAGATAACCGGCCCCGGGCTTGTAAACTTGATAAGTGCCGCGCACACAAGCATGATGGGAGAAGTAAGAATTATTCCCACCAGCGCCCCAAAGATATCCACCACTCTCTTTATCAATATGTTTCCCGTATTGGTGAGAGGCACATGTCTGATATTTATGACCGGAAGTCCCATCAGGTCCTCTGTATAAGGTTTTGTGGGTATCACGCTGTTGTAATCCGGTATGAATTTTGTATGCACACCGAATTTTTCGCAGATATCCACGATTTTTTCCAATATGTCATAGTCTGCCAAAGCAAGGGTGATGGCGATCTCATCCATCTTGTTCTCAGGAAGTATTATCTCCAGATTTCCGGTACTTCCAAGGACTTTTACACCTCTGTACTCAGTTCCCGCAGGAATATGGTCATCCAGAATACCGCAGACCACATAACCCCAGCTGGGATTATCCTTGATCCTCTTAATATATTCCTCCGCCGCACGTGAGTAACCCACAAGCAGTATATGCTTTAAATTGTAGCCCTTTTTCCTGAAATTTCTGAGGATGACCCTCAAAAACAATCTGAAGGCAGAACTGAAGAACACATTCGTCACAAAAAAGAAGGCAATAACGGAACGGGAATAGTTGATCTCCTTGATCACGATGTAGAGAATGAAGATCAAAGAAAGTATTCCCGCCACATTTGCCTTTAAGATGGAATAAACCTCCATGCGCAGATGCGAGGTCCTCTTGGGCGAATATGTGTCAAAGATATAGTATAGCAACAAGTATCCGGGGATAATGCCGGTGAGAAGCCTGATATATTCGGATAGAGGCAGTACGCCTACTCCGGGGCCCGGCAGCAAAATATAGAATTTTATAATATATGAAAGTATCAACGACCCGCCCAAAATAAGAGCGTCGATAATTACCAATAGTCTGTTGAGTACCCTCTGATTATCCTTGATCATGGCCATACCCTTTTATCTGTGCTTAACTTCTGTAATTTTACAATAGCCTGAAAAAAAGGGCAATTAAGATAGATTGATTTAATTCTTAAATTTTCTTAAGAATTCTAACGCTTAAAGAGCATGAGAACTGTGTTTAAGCAGAGTTTTATCTGTATCACACATAAAGCAGGTAAGTTTTTCCACTTAAAATACACCTTTTTCGAAAAACCCTGCTTTGAAAAAGACTTTTTTATACCCTTTAAAAGCCCTGAAACATATTCTCTTCCCAGGCCTTTTCTTACATAAAACAGTGTTTTGATAACGCAGCCTATGATCAAAAACGGAAGATTTATAATATATTGAAATAAAGGCATGTTCTTAAAAGGTACGTAAACCGAATTTTCCGCACTGAGTCTTGCCTTAAATCCGTTGTACCTGCTGCCGCTTGAAGCCGATCCGAAATGCTTGACCTTTGCCCCCGGGACAAATATATTTTTGTAGCCGTTTATGAGAGCTCTGTAGCCTATGTCCAGATCCTCAAAATATGCAAAGTGGGCTTCATCGAAAAGTCCGATTTCTTCAAACACTTCTCTTTTGTAAATTGCGGCGCCTCCGCAGGCGGAGAAAATCCCGCTTGGCTTTTCAAATGCCCCTTTATCCTTTCCCTTTCCTCTTCCATAAGCCCATCCGAGAACCGTGTATCTGTCTCCGCAGTCATCGATCACATTCTCATCATCCCATGTAAGCATCATTGCGCTTCCGGAAAAGATCTTTTCGGAGCCTTCGCCCGAAACTGCTTCATAAAGCTTTGACACAAAATCAGGATAAACCTCCGTGTCGTTATTTAAAAGGATCACAAAGGGTGCTCTGCTGTTTTGAATTCCCACATTTACGGCATGACAAAAGCCGGTATTTTCCTCTAAAAATACCGGTGTAAGCTTTTTAAAAGCCTTTGCGCTTTCAGGGATTAAATACTCTTTTAAATATTCCGCAGATCCGTCACCGGAGCCGTTATCGATGACGATAACGTCAAAATCCGGTGTGCCATGAACCTGTTGTTCCAGGGCTTTAAGACAGCCGGGGAGATATTTTATCCCGTTAAAATTTGGTATGACCACAGTTACTTTTGTCATATATAACCTCAAAAATCCAGATCTGTAATCGGTAGATAAAGAAGGATAGAGTCTTTCTTCGTGTCAATAAGAGCCTTTGACAGTTTCAAACTCATCTCTTTAATATATGCTTCATCAAAGTTTCCCATAAAGGAAGAATAATCAAATATTCCGTCTTTTTCCCTGTATTCAAAGCCTGTGACTTCTTTAAACAGGTCGTGGTACAGAGGATTTACTTTAATACATCTTATATCAAGTCCACAAACGTCCTTTGGTAAAACTCCTCTGTGCATGTATCCTGAAAAACCCTTGGGCAGCCCAAAATCCACCACATTACCGTTTTCATCGAAGGCTCCGGCCACAACTTTTCCATTTTCTATCAGTCTGCCGCCCACCGCTGCAGGCACGAATCTGTCTCCCCTGCTGCCAAAAATGTTGCCTTCATATTTAAGTTCATAGAATCCAAGATGCTTTGAATGGAGAGCCTTCGCCCTAAAACCGCTCCTGTCCGCAAATTCCTGTAAGGCGCGTTTACCTGCCTCATAGGCATAAGTCTTACTTAATGGATTTACCGCAGTTGAAGCCTCATGGCATCTCCAGTGGTACAATACTTTTCCTACATGACGTATTTCGCTAAAGTCCTCTGCTTCAGTAACGCATCTTAAAACAAGGTCATAGTCCTGGGCCCCGTCAAAGGATTTTCGTAGTTTCAGTCTTTTCATCACATCAGACCTTACCATCAAAAAGTGACAGATATAGTTATTGGTTAAGAGCATGTCCAGGTTAAAGTCAGGTTTGAAATTCGGCTCATAAAAGACATTTCCGTCCCCGTCACATTTATCCTCATCCGAATAAACCATTATGGGTAGTTTTCCTAAGTCTTTTACCGCATTCGCCATCTCATATAGTGCATCCAAAGTAAGGAGATCGTCATGATCAAGGAGAGCAATATAATCCCCCTCCGCCGCTTCGATCAAGCGATTGGTATTCTCGGATATACCATCATTTTTTGTAAGGGCTATATATCTGATCCTGCTGTCGTTGTAACTGTTTACCGCTTGTCTTACACTGTCCTCATTTTCATCAGAATCCGCAGAAGAGGCATCACCTATAAGAAGCTCAAAGTTTTTATAGCTTTGAGACAAACAGGACTCTATCAATTCACTTAAATACTTTTTTGGAGTCCTGTAGGCGGGAACTGCGATACTGATCTTAAGCGCAGCATTTTCAGCATTTTTTTGTTGCACAAAAAGCTCCTCTTTTGAAGGAGCTTCGTATGTATATCGGATATTTCTGTCCGCGATCCTCTCACGCATAGCCCGGATGGTGTCAACCGGGCCGTTGCGCTTCAGATAATATATTGTTTTCTTTAGATTGGCCGGATTTAATATTCCCATGCAATCCTCCCGAAATTCAGGTCGTTTAGATCAAAGCCTTTACTGCCTCGGTGAGTGCCTCAACCTCTTTCTCGGCATCCTCTAAGTTTTTGCCCTTTACGCCCATGTAGAATTTAAGCTTGGGCTCTGTACCTGAAGGTCTTGCACAGCACCAGTAATCATTGGGAAGGTCAAAGTAGAGCACGTTTGATGAAGGAAGACCTGTCTTTGTCTTCTCACCGCTCTCCATGTCAAGGATCACATCATTTTTGTAATCTCTGAATTTCAATACCTTCTTGTCGCCAAAAGCCTTGGGAGGGTTGGTACGAAGCTTGTCCATGATCTCCTGGATCTTCTTGCTTCCCTCGATACCCTTTAAGGTGATGGTGTACTGAGTCTCTTTGAAATAACCGTATTTCTCATATGTCTCGATCATCATATCCCAGAGAGTCATGTTGTTCTTCTTGCAATATGATGCAACCTCACACAGACACATTACGGCAACGATGGCATCCTTGTCTCTTGCATGAGTTCCGGCGAGACATCCGTAGCTCTCCTCGAGACCGAATACATAATTGTTTGATCCGGACTGCTCGAACCACTTGATCTGCTCACCGATATACTTAAATCCGGTGAGAACCTCGATAAGTTTAACATTGTAAGCCTCTGTGATGGGCTTTGTCATGTTGGTGGTAACGATGGTTGTAACAAGAGCGGGATTTGCAGGCATTGTACCTGTCTTTGTTCTCTCTCTCAAAATATATTCTGCAATAAGCATACCGGACATGTTTCCTGTAAATGAAACATACTCGCCGGTCTTTGTATCCTTTGCATATACGCCGAGACGGTCTGCATCGGGGTCTGTTGCAAGAACGATGTCCGCATCCTTTTCCTTTGCAAGCTTTAATGCTCTCTCGAAGGCTCTCTTGTCCTCAGGGTTGGGATAAGGGATGTCTGCAAAGTTGGGATCGGGATTTTCCTCTTCGGGAACCACATATACGTTCTTGAATCCCAGCTCCTTTAATATTCTCTGCACGGGCTTGTTGCCTGTTCCGCAGAAAGGTGTATATACGATCTTGATATCTGAAGCCATCTCTGTGATGATCTCAGGATGGATAGCCTGCTTTTTGAGAGCTGCCATGTACTTATCATCCATGTCAGCGCCGATGATCTCATAGAGACCTGCCTTCTTTGCATCATCCATGCTCATGGTCTTTACTGTGTGATAATCGCTGATGGAACGAACCTCTCCGATGATCTCTGAATCAAGGGGAGCAGTAACCTGTGCGCCGTCTGCCCAGTAAACCTTGTATCCGTTGTACTCAGGGGGATTGTGGCTTGCTGTAACCATTACGCCCGCTGTACAACCAAGCTCGCGAAGAGCAAATGAAAGCTCGGGAGTGGGACGAAGTGAATCAAAGATATAAGCTTTGATACCGTTTGCCGCAAAGCAAAGCGCTGTCTCCTCCGCAAATTCTCTTGACATTCTTCTGTTGTCATGTGACACTGCCACACCCTTAGCCTGTGTGCCCTGCTTTAAGATAAAGTTTGCAAGACCCTGGGTTGCCTTTCTGACAGTGTAAATGTTCATGCGGTTTGTACCTGCTCCGATAACTCCTCTGAGTCCGCCTGTACCAAACTCCAACTCTTTGTAAAATCTGTCCTCTATCTCTTTTTCATCATTTCTAATGCTCAAAAGTTCATTTTTTGTCTCTGCATCAAAATAATCGTCGTTGACCCAGAAATTAAACTGATCCATTACCTGCATTTTAAATTCCTCCTTTGTTTTCCCGATTTCAAGCACTTATTTTAGCATAATATTCAGTATACGAAAAGTGCCGTTTATTTGTAATTTTTTTCATTTTTTTAGGTCACTGACCCACCTTTAACGAAAAGTCACTTCTGTCCAGTGAAAAATTGGGATTAAAATAGGGATCTCCCTTTTCAAGTTCCTCTTTCCATTTCTCTCTGAAAGCTGCGGATTCTCTGTTATATCTCTCCGCCTTTTCTCCCTTGTCATCCAGACCTCTGGATGCGGATTCATAGTGAAAAGCCTCCGCAAAAGGAGTGAACACGTTCAGATATCCAAGACGCCTTAATTTAAGGCAAAAATCCACGTCGTTAAGGGAAATCTCAAAGCCTTCATCCAGACCTCCCACCCTGTCAAAGAGTTCTCTCTTTACCATGAGGCATGCGCCTGTCACAGCTGACACGTTCTGGGCATAACACAGTCTTCCCATATATCCAAGGTTCTGGCGATGCTGCTTGTAATGGCTGTGGCCCGCTGTTCTGTGGGCTCCAAGGCCGATCACCACTCCGGCGTGCTGGATGGTCTTGTCGGGATAGTAAAGCTTTGCACCTGCGCATCCCACATCCTCTCTCTGAGCATACATCAACAGTTCCTCTATCCAGTTT
>JAGDCK010000103.1 GCA_017958585.1 Lachnospiraceae bacterium | reverse complement strand
GCCATAATGGAAAATATGTAACGGTAAAGCACTTTGCCTGCAACAATCAGGAGACCAGCAGAGCCGGTATGTCTGCAAATCTCTCGGAGAGAGCTTTAAGAGAGATATATCTGGAGGGATTTAGGCTCGCGATCACAAAGGGCGGCGCAAAGGCCGTTATGACAAGCTACAACAAGGTAAACCATGTCTACTCACCAAACAGTCACGATCTGTGCACAAAGGTCCTTAGAAACGAGTGGGGATTTGACGGACTGGTCATGACAGACTGGATGTCGACCAACAAGGGCCTTGCAGGTAAAAGCGCGGCTTACAAGGCAGGAAACGATCTCATAATGCCCGGAGGAAAGGGTGTGGTAAAGGAGTGCCTTAAAGATTATAATGCCGGAAGGCTTAGCGAGGACGAGATCAACACCTGTTTAAGGAGGGTTCTGGCGCTGGTGATTGAGGGCGGCGAAAATACGTAAATCGGGTGCGTGGTCCGCAAAATGGCATAAACAAGGCGTTTTCATAGATTTAGTGGCTTGTTAATTAATTAACCACTAGAATTTGTGTTAAATATTTGTAAAAGCTATAATAATTTTGTATAAAAATACGATATAATAATTGGTAGATTTAGTCCATTGACCAATCTGCCAAAGAGAGTTATATTTAATGTGCACTAGATATTGTGTTATTATTTTTTAACATGATACTAGATTTTGTGTCGAAAAGGGGATATAAATAATGGCGGACAGTATTAAAACAAGAGTTATAAAGCGAAATGGCGAGGAGGTTCCTTTCAACATTTCGAAGATTGTTAATGCGGTTAAAACAGCCAATGAGGAAGTGGACAAGCTTCATCAACTCAGTTCATATCAGCTTGAGGCAATTGCAGAGAATGTGACCACCAAGATCGCAAAAATTCCGCACGCGGTTCATGTGGAGGACATCCAGGATATGGTTGAGACAGCCATCATGGAGATGCGAGGCTACGAGGTGGCACAGAAGTATGTGCGTTATCGTTACAAGAGAGAGATCGCCCGTAAGTCAAATTCAACAGACGACGGAATCTTTGCTCTTTTGGACAATGCAAACGAAGAG
This sequence comes from Lachnospiraceae bacterium, assembly GCA_017958585.1. Taxonomy (GTDB): domain Bacteria; phylum Bacillota; class Clostridia; order Lachnospirales; family Lachnospiraceae; genus RGIG10340. The sequence continues at coordinate 13,022 of JAGDCK010000103.1, read as the reverse complement.
GTAAATCAGGAGAACTCAAACAAGGATCCCGTGATCAACTCAACCCAGCGTGATTACATGGCCGGCGAGGTGAGCAAGGATCTCACCAGAAGAGTTTTGCTTCCCGAGGAAGTTGTAAAAGCTCATGAGGAAGGAATCATTCACTTCCACGATTCTGATTATTTTGCACAGAGAGAACACAACTGTGATCTGATAAACTTAGAGGATATGCTTCAGAACGGTACCGTTATAAGCGGCACCATGATCGAGAAACCAAAGAGTTTCTTTACGGCATGTAACGTGACCACACAGATCGTGGCACAGGTTGCATCAAACCAGTACGGAGGACAGTCCTTCTCACTTGCACATCTTGCTCCTTTTATCGAAGTGAGCCGTGCAAAGATCATCAAGCAGGTGACTGAGGAGAGACAGGCATGCGGCGACAGCCTTGATGAGAATATCATCAGACAGATCACTGAGAAGAGACTTAAAAAAGAGATCAGCGACGGTATCCAGACCATCCAGTATCAGCTCATTACTCTCATGACCTGTAACGGACAGGCTCCTTTTGTTACTGCATTTATGTATCTGGATGAAGTTCCCGAGGGAGTTCTTCGTGACGACCTGGCTCTTATCATCGAGGAAGTGCTTCGCCAGAGGATCCAGGGTATCAAGAACGAGAAAGGCGTGTGGGTAACACCTGCATTCCCTAAGCTTATATATGTACTTGATGAGGACAATATCACAGAAGGATCAAAGTATTGGTATCTCACCGAACTTGCGGCAGAATGTACCGCAAAGAGAATGGTTCCCGATTACATCTCCGCAAAGAAGATGAAGGAACTGAAAAAAGGAAATGTTTACACATGTATGGGATGCAGATCATTCCTTACAGTTGAGGAAACCCAGAAAAACGAGGACGGCTCATACAAATTCTATGGACGCTTCAACCAGGGTGTTGTTACCATCAATCTGGTGGATGTGGCACTCTCCTCAAAGCAGGATATGGACAAGTTCTGGGATATTCTTGAGGACAGACTTGAGCTTTGCCACAGAGCACTCAGATGCAGACATGAGAGACTTTTGGGAACCAGAAGTGATGCCGCTCCTATTTTGTGGCAGTACGGTGCTCTTGCCAGATTAAAGAAGGGCGAGACCATCGACAAGCTCCTTTACAACGGTTATTCCACAATCTCACTGGGATATGCCGGAGTTTATGAGATGTGCTACTACATGACAGGAAAGTCCCATACGGATCCCGAGGGCAAGGAATTTGCTCTTGCGGTTATGCAGAAGTTAAACGATAAGTGTGCAGAGTGGAAGGCAGCTGAGAACATCAGCTATTCCGTATACGGTACTCCTCTCGAGTCCACCACATACAAATTTGCAAAGTGCCTCCAGAAGAGATTCGGTCTCATTCCCGGAGTTACCACCAAAAATTACATCACCAACAGCTATCACGTGCATGTAACCGAAAAGATAGATGCCTTCAGCAAACTGAAACTGGAGTCGGAATTCCAGAAGCTTTCACCCGGTGGAGCTATCAGCTACGTGGAAGTACCCAATATGCAGGACAACATTCCCGCAGTATTGTCGGTAATGAAGTTTATCTACGAAAACATCATGTATGCCGAGCTTAACACCAAGAGTGATTACTGTGAGGTCTGCGGTTACGACGGAGAGATCCAGATCATCGAGGACGAGACAGGAAAACTTATCTGGGAATGCCCTAACTGCGGAAACCGCGATCAGAACAAGATGGCTGTTGCAAGACGTACCTGCGGATACATTGGAACTCAGTTCTGGAACCAGGGAAGAACCCAGGAGATCAAAGACAGAGTATTACACTTATAAAATATGAATGACGATTTCGATTTTTTAAAAAGTACAGTCCCAACGGATGCACAGATCGAGGCTGAGGAGTTAAAAGAGCGGGAAGAGCAGGAGAGAATGTCTTCCGGAAAACTCACAAAGCCGAATATAGCAGTGAAGATAATCGCGGCTATAGTGTATGTCCTGGCGGGGATCATATGGATCTTAAACGGCGTAAACAGTGAGAGAAAAATGTACGTCGTGCTGGGAATACTGTTTCTCGTATGCGGTGTGCTGTACGTGATCCCCATTGTCAGAGATCATAAAAAGTTTAGAAAATAGTTATTGACATAAGAAAAAAACATGATATAGTTCTAGATGCGAATCATTAGCATCTAGAACTATATGTTTTGTTATGAAACTCGTGAAGCGTGTTTCATCGGTTCAATAGTATAAAAACGGAGATAGAGATCATCATGTTAGAAGTTATTGAAGAAACTTTGATAGATACATTAAAACTGCTTCCGTTTCTGTTTCTGACCTACCTTGCAATGGAGTATATAGAGCAGAGAACTGCCGGCAAGGCTGAGGGAGTCATCAGAAGAACCGGAAAGTGGGGTCCTCTTTTCGGAGGAATCCTGGGAGCATTTCCTCAATGCGGTTTTTCCACTGCGGCAACCAATCTGTATGCGGGAAAAGTTATCACCATGGGTACTCTCATAGCTGTATATTTATCCACTTCGGATGAGATGCTTCCCATTCTGATCTCGGAGCATGCCCCCATAAAGACCATACTGCTTATAATCGGAGCAAAGATGGTGATAGGAACCGTCTTTGGCTTTTTGACAGATCTGGTTTTCTTTAAGCAGAGAGCCACGAAGATCCACATTCATGAGATCTGCGAGCAGGAGCACTGCCACTGTGAGGAGGGAAGCATATTAAAGTCGGCTCTTATCCACACGGGACAGATCGCCCTCTTTATCCTGGCCATCACGTTTTTACTTGAAGTGGTAATGCATTTTGCAGGGGAGGAATTTCTGGCAGGCATAATATTAAACCGTCCGGTTCTCGGCCCCATTCTGGCAGGGATCGTAGGACTCATACCAAACTGCGCCGCATCGGTGGTTATCACAACTCTCTATCTTGAGGGTGTTATCAGCACGGGAGCCATGATGAGCGGACTTCTCGTTGGAGCAGGGGTTGGCCTTCTGGTGCTTTTCAGGATCAATCACCACAAAAAGGAGAATTTCACTGTGGTGGCACTTCTCTATGCCATCGGTGTTTTCTGCGGAATAGTGATAGATCTGGTGAATATGTTTGTATAACAGAGGTTGTTTAAAAAACTCAGGGTGATGAGTATGGAAGAAAAATACCCTAAAGGGATCAAATGGACAAAACAGAGAAAAATCGTATATGATATATTGGATCTGGCAAACAGCCCCATGAGCAGCGCTGAGATCTACGAGGAGGCTACAAAGACGGCGGATGGAGAGAATTTTGCGCTGTCAACCATCTACAGGATAATGGCGGCCTTTGAGGAGCAGAGCCTCGTTATAAAGACCACATTTCTCGGCGAGGAGACGGGACTTTATGAGTTAAACAGAGGCGAGCATACTCATTTTGCCATATGCCTCAAGTGCCACAAGAGGGTGCCCCTTGATACCTGCCCTTTTATGCATATACAGTATGGAAAAGGCCCGAAGAACTTCACCATAACAGGGCACAAGCTGGAGATCTACGGTTATTGTGACAAATGCAGGGCATAGAATAAAGCCCGGCGCCATATGGTTATTGTGACTTGCGAATGCTAAAAAATCATATGGATTTTATGAAATTTATACAATTTAAAAAAATTTATAAAAAATGCTTGCATTTAAAGTGCCTGTATAATATAATCATTCTTGCGTTGTGAAAGACGAAACGCAAAATGCACCGCTAGCTCAGTTGGTAGAGCACCTGACTCTTAATCAGGGTGTCCAGGGTTCGAGCCCCTGGCGGTGCACTATCAAGAGACTGTTTTTGAGGACGTAAGAGCCTTGGGGACGGTCTTTTTTGTTATGGCAACGAGCCAAGCGGCTGCCGAGCCGGCTCGAAGTAAAACTATCTTGTTTCTATCTAAAGCAAAGGACAACGATCATGTTTGATATTTTTGATACCCATGCGCACTACGATGACAGTGCATTTGATGAAGACAGGGATGAACTGATAAAGAGCCTTCGTGAGAAGGGTGTAGCAAAATTTGTAAATATCGGCTCTTCCATTGAAGCCTGCCACAGCACCCTTCAGATAGCAAGGGATTACGAAGATGCGTATTGCGCTCTGGGAATCCATCCGGAGGACTGTGGGGAAACCACTGATGCGGATATGGATTGGATCAGGGAAAATGCAGCCTTTGAAAAATGTGTTGCAATAGGTGAAATAGGTCTTGATTATCACTGGCCGGAGCCTGACCATGACACCCAGAAAAAATGGTTTGCCCGTCAGATCGAGCTGGCAAAAGAACTCCATAAACCGATCGTTGTTCACTCCAGAGATGCGGCAAAGGATACCATCGACCTCATGCATGAACACCATGCTGAGGAAGCAGGCGGAGTGATCCACTGTTATTCCTATTCGGTGGAGAGTGCCGGGATATTTTTGGATATGGGCTTTTATATCGGAATAGGAGGCGTCCTTACTTTCAAGAACGCAAAGAAGTTAAAAGAGGTGGCAGAGTGGATCCCCGTGGACAGGTTCGTGCTGGAGACGGATTGCCCATATATGGCACCGGAACCCTTCAGAGGAAAGCGAAATGATTCTTCTTATATAAAATATGTGATAGAAGCAATGGCTGCGATAAAGGGCACGGATGAAGACACAATCAGAAAATACGCCTGGGAAAACGCCCATGCGCTCTACAACCTTCCTTTATAAATCACAGAAAATGCAATGTCAAAACCCCTTGGATGTCCAAGGGGTTTTACTGCTCTTATTAAGAGCAAAAATATAATGGGGTTTATATCAAACAATGGCTGGGGACCATTATTTTAGGGCGTTATCCATCTGCGCTATTCTGTCAAATTTAACGGTGTCCTGACTTATCTCCCATACAATGATGCCTGCAAGGTCAGAAGCGTTTAAATAGTCGATTTTGGCCCCGAGGGACTTACTGTTTTCATAGGAGAAAAACCATTTATAGTAGGGCGATGAAGGAGAGTCGTTATAGAGAGCTGCACCTCCGAGAATCTCATTATAAAGAAGATTCCAGCCATCTTTTTTCTGAAGGGCAAGCTCTTCAAATTCATTTAATCTCTCGCTGTCAAATACGTCCGTTGTAGGTCTTGAAGGAATGCACTCACAGTCATCCATTTTACCATCAACAATCTTCTTTGCCTCAAATACCATGGCATAAAATGGTGTTCCGATATTTAGCATTGATGACTTAAGCCCAAGGGAATTTAAGTATTCCACTGCTGACTTTGCTCCCGAAAGGGGAGAGTGGTGACCGGTCCTGCCGCTCCATACTCCCGCCATGTCGTAGGTCATCACATTCAGATAATCCAGATGCTTTGCGATATTTTTCCAGTCCTGAACCTTTAAAATGCTGTCCACTGCGGCCGCGCAGCATGCGGTGATATATTTCCTGTCATCAGGAAATGCCTCGTCAAAGGCTTCCCTCATCTCCTTAAGTAACACTGTAAAGTTCTCGGAATCCTCTGCAGGTGTGCCGAATATGGGGCATCCCTGGTCCATGTCGGGATCCGAGGGGTCAGGAAGTCTCTCACCTGCGGTGGAACAGCCGGGATATTCCCAGTCTATGTCGATTCCGCCTATAAACTCATGTTTTTTCATAAGGTCCACGCAGGCCTTTATAAATGAACTTCTGCCTTCTTTTGTGTAGGCCATCTCGGAAAAATATCCGCATCTTGCCCATCCGCCGATGGAGATCATGATGACGGTTTCGGGATACTTTTTGTGTAAGATCTCGTACTGACCAAAATGGCATTTGGGAAGGGCAGGATCAATGGCGCTTACTCCCATATCCTCAAGGTCAAAGTCATCCTTCATGGAGCGAATGGAGAAGGAAGTCCTCGGAGGCTTATTTGAAGCCTTTATGTCAAATGTGGTCTCGTTGCTGTCAAGAGGGTAAACCTCCCAGAAAGCGTGATTTATGAAATCAACCCGGCCCCAGGGGATGCCGGCCACTTCGCCGGCTCTTTCTGCGGGCTTTTTTTTCAGATTCCAGTTTGCAAAATAGACGATTATCTTTTTTTCTTTGTGCATGTTTCCACTCCATTATTTTAAAAGGTTATCTCCCATTTGGGAAATGTAAGCGTGATCCGGTGTATCATGCGAACTTTCCCATACTATGATGCCGGAGATGCCTGAGCTGTTTATGTAGTCCAGCTTTGCCTGAAGGGACAGATGGTTTTCATAGGAGAGGAACCATTTGTAGTAGGGTGAGGTCTCGTCGTCATTGTAGAGGTAAGCGGCTTCCTTTTTGGTGTCATATTCCATGTGCCAGCCCTTGCCGCCGTTGTCAAAGGTTTCGCCCATTGACCAGACGTTGTTTTCGTTTACATAGGTGTAACCGCTTACGGCGGATGCCTCGAACTCAAGGATGTCGGATTCTGTCACATCAACTGTGTTTGGCTTGTAATTTTCTATGGGTGCACCCAGAGGATTGTCCGTAATCTCCTTTAACAGGAAGGTGGTGCAGTACATGGGTGAACCGATATTGATCTTTTTCCTGGGTACGTTTAAGGGGAAAAAGTATGTAGCGGCAGCCTTTGAAGAGAATGTGCTGCTGGCATGTCCTGTCTGTCCGTCCCAGAGTCCTGCCAGGTCGTAGGTCATTACGTTTACAAAGTCAACATGGGGTGCGAGAAGCTCCCAGTTTTGCATGGGAAGGGTCCAGCCGGTGGAAGCTGAGGCGCAGGCTGTTATGTATTTTGTGCCTTCGCCGAAGTTTTCATCCATGGCATTTCTGAGTTCATCCAGTAAAAGTGCGAAGTTTTCGCTGTCCTGGTTAGGAGTTCCCCAGATGGGACATCCCTGGTCCACGTCGCTCTCCGGGTTTCTCTCTCCGTCCCTGGAGCCGCCGGGATATTCCCAGTCAATGTCGATTCCGTCGATCCAGGCGTATTTTTTCATAAGGTCGATGCAGGCGCTTACAAAGGATTTTCTGCCTTCCTCCGTATAAGCCATCTCGGAGAAATATCCGCTGCAGGTCCATCCTCCGATGGAGATGAGGACATTTACATCGGGATAAATCTCTGAAAAGTATTCATATTCGGCAAAATGATTGCGGGCCAATCCTTCCACAACGGTGCTGTCTGCAGAATCCTCAATATCAGCCTTGTCGCTGGTGGACTTTATGGTAAATTCCGTTCTTGGGCCCTCGCCGCTTGCCCTTCTCTCAAAGGTGGTCTCGGTGGTGCCGTCATTTGGGAAAACTCCCCAGAATGCATGATTTATAAATGTGACATGTTCCCAGTCGATGCTGGCAACCTCGCCTCCAGCGTCTCCGGGTTTGGCATCAAGGTTCCAGTTGGGAAAATAGACGATTACCTGTTTGTCTTCCGTACGGCCGTCATCCACGGGCTCCTCTGCAGGCGCTTCCTCCTCGGAGACTGTTTCCTCTTCGGAAACTTCATCAGTTGTGACTTCCCGGGTGACAGTTTCTTCGGAAGGCTGAGCGGGTGTTTGTTCGGAAGAACTTCCGCAGGCCGTGAAGATAAGACAGGTACTTAGAATAAGTGAAATGATCAGGTTTTTTCGTAAAAATTTATATTTCATAACTCCCTCCGCAATAAAATTATAATTGCATACAAACACAATTATAATCTTATTACGAATAAAAGCCATTGAAAATATGGTACTTATTTGGCGAAAGTTGTCAGTTTTAACCGATCTGCTGGTGTATCTGCAGCTCGTAGAGCCTCTTGTAAATACCGTCTTTGGTAAGGAGCTCCTGGTGGGTTCCGCTCTCTCTGATCTTGCCTTTATGCATAACCATTATGCAGTCGGCGTGCTGGATGGTGGAAAGTCTGTGAGCAACCATGATGGTGGTGCGGTTTTTCATGAGTTTTTCCAAAGCATCCTGAATCATGATCTCGGTTTCGGTGTCGATATTTGCAGTCGCTTCATCGAGAACGAGGATTCCCGGATCGTGGGCCAGGGTACGGGCAAAGGAGAGGAGCTGTTTTTCACCGGTTGAGAAGGTTGAACCTCTCTCTGAAACGGGCTCGTCGTAACCGTGGGGCAGTTTTTCGATAAAGTGGGAAGCGTTTACATGCCTTGCAGCTGCGATAACTTCCTCATCCGTTATGTAATCGTCATAGAGGCGGATGTTACTCTTTATGGTGCCCTCAAAGATAAGCACGTCCTGCTGCATCTGGCCGATAAAGCTACGAAGCTGTGATTTTTTCAGATCTCTGATGTCGATGTCATCAATGTAGATGTTTCCCTGCTGTATGTCATAATATCTTCCGATGAGGTTTAATATGGAAGTCTTTCCCGCACCGGTGGCACCTACAAAGGCAACCTTCTGACCGGGTTCGATCACAAAGGACACATCCCTTAAGACATAATTCTCATCATCATATGCAAACCACACATGGGAAAATTCGATCTTTCCCTTAAGGTGACTGATCTCCACGGGATTTTCCTTCTCAGGGATCTTTGCCTCTTCATCCAGTATGGTAAAGATCTTTTCTGCCGATGCCAGGGAGGACTGAAGGGTAGCAAAGTGCTCCGCAAGCTCCTGGATGGGGTCAAAGAAGGACTGGATGTACTGCGCAAAAATGTAAAGTGTTCCCACATCGATAACTGAGTGCAGAACCTCCTCGCCGCCAAGCTTTAATACTATCATCAGGGAAAGGATACTGCTGATGTAGATAAGGGGACGGAAGGTGGCATATACCATGACCTCGTTTAGGGACGCATTCAAAAACTTCTTACTCTTGTCGTCGAATTCCTCGTATTTTCTGTTCTCTCTTCCGAATATCTGGATGATCTTCATGCCGGAGATATTTTCAGACAGGAAGGTGTTTAAGTCGGTGAGCCTGGTCCTTGAAACGCGGAAGGCTTTCCTTGAAAAATAACGTAAAAGCCAGGTTAAGAGCACTACGAATGGCAGGAGCACAAATGAAAACAGGGCAAGCTTTAAATCAAGGAGAAGCATGATTGTTGCAAGTCCTATAATGTATACGATGTTTCTGAATAGCTTTACCAGGATTCCCGAATACATTTCCTCCAGGGCATCCACGTCGTTTGTGACTCTGGTTACAAGCTTTCCCACGGGAGTCAGGTCAAAAAAGCGGCTGCTTAGGGACTGGATGTGGAGGTAGATTTCCTTTCTGATATGAAGGATTATCTTTTGCCCCGTCTTTTGCAGAATCCACCCCTGGGTCAGATCGCAGATAACGCCGATCACAAGGACAGCACCGTATTTTAAAACAGTGGATGTAAGCTCCGCAGGGTCGCCGTGGTCCTTAAAGAGGTTTATGGCATCTCCTATGAGGATGGGTCTTGTAAGCTCCGTCAGGGTTAGGATCATGACGAGGATGAGGCTTAGCCCAAACCAGTGGAGATGGGGTTTTGTGTATGTCAAAAGCCTTAACAGCGCACTGCCGTTAAATGAGGATTCTGTTTTATCATCATTAATATTACTCATAGCGCAGAAAGCTCCTTTTCCAATTGTTGTTTTTCAAAAATATTGGCATAGAAACCGCCAAGTTTCACCAGCTCGTCATGGGTTCCGTACTCCGTGATCTCACCGTCGTTAAGGACTGCGACGTGGTCAGCCTTTGAGAGGGTGGAGATTCTGTGGGCAATGACAATGGTGGTCTTGTTTTTCCTGATGTCCAGGATGTTTGCCAATATCTGTTCCTCAGTGTCAGTGTCGACAGCTGAGAGGGAATCGTCCAGGATAAGTATGGGTGCGTCCTTTAACAGGGCTCTTGCGATGGAGCTGCGCTGTTTCTGGCCGCCGGAGAGGGTGACGCCTCTTTCGCCCACTATGGTCTGGTATTTATCCGGGAAGGTGTTGATGTTTTCATCGATGCAGGCCGCTTTTGCCGCCTTCACCACAAGTTCCTTTAATTCGGGATGGTCGGAAACCTTTTCCTCAAGGCCGAAGGCTATGTTCTCTTCAAGGGTGTCTGAGAAGAGGAAATTATCCTGGGGCACGTAGGCAACATCTCTGTGAAGGACGTATAAAGGGATCTCGTCGATGGGAGTTCCGTCCACCATAAGGCTTCCCTTGGGGCAGTCAAAGACTCTTAGGAGGAGGTCTGAGAGGGAACTTTTTCCGCTTCCTGTTCGTCCGAGTATTCCAAGCATCTCACCCTGAGCAATGTGGAGATTGATGTTTTTAAGCACGGGAGTGTCACCGTCGGGATACCGGAAGGTTAAGTCCTTAAATGTGATATCGCCCTTTACACTGCCGAAAGTATCATCCGCTTCATCGTCCACGATGTCCGGGGACTCGTCGAATATCTTTTTGATCCTCACATATGAAGCATAGGCCTGGGAGAAGGTGTTGATGCAGTCTCCCACGGCGATCATGGGCCATACCAGCATTCCGATGTAGGAGTTAAATGCCACATACTGGCCGATGGTGATGGTGGAGTTTAATACCATTCTGCCTCCGAATAGGAGGGAGAGCATCATGCTGATACCGATCACAAGCTCCAAAAGAGGGATGAAGAGGATCCTCAGTTTCACCACGTTAAGGTTTTTTTCCATACAGTCTTCACTGGTTTTTTCAAAGGATTCAAAGTCCGGTTTTTCCTGAACGAAGGATTTGATGACTCGTATCCCTGCCATACTCTCCTGAGCCTTGTCGGAAAGGGTTGAGAAGGCATTCTGTTTTGCCTCCATCCTGACTTCCGCGATCTTGCCGTAGAGGTAACATCCGAAGGCTATGAGGATCATGGGCACAAAAGCTAAAAGTGTCAGATTAAAATCCACATAGAGGATCATCTTGACCAGTACCATAACGGTCATGATGACACCGTCAAAAACCGTGATAACAGCCCAGCCCGTTGCCTCTCTGATGGCATTTAAGTCGTTGGTAAAATGGGCCATCAGGTCACCGGTCTTGTGGGCGTTGTAAAATCTGGCTGAGAGTGATTCGAGATGTGAGAACATATCGCCTCTTATCTCGTACTGGATCTTTCTGGAGGAACCCAGAATAAAGTATCTCCATCCGAATCTTCCTGCCATGATGAGGAGTCCGCAGAGGAGGATCTTTAATACAACTCTGGTGACATCCCCCGATGCAAAGCCTCCGTCAGTGGAGAGCCCGTCTATGATCTCTGCCGTAAACTGAGGGATGTAGAGATTTGTCACATCCACCAGTAAGAGCAGCAAAATTCCTGCCAGATAGGCGGGGGCATGATTAAACAAATACTTTTTCATAGCGAAATTTTTTTGATCTTTTTTTGTCATTTTCGTCTGATTTCCAATCCGTTAAATTCAAAAAATATAATTTATATGATCCTGGTGGTCCACTTTGCACAGTCCCATACTTCCGTGGCAAGGCCATCGTAGAAATCCGGCTCGTGGCATACCATGAGGATACTTCCCTTGTATTCCGTAAGGGCTCTTTTAAGCTCTGCCTTTGCATCCACGTCCAGATGGTTTGTGGGCTCGTCAAGTACAAGTAAGTTTGAGGGGCGGTTTATCAATTTGCAAAGACGTACCTTTGCCTGCTCGCCTCCCGAGAGGACCTTTACCTGGCTTTCTATGTGCTTTGTGGTGAGGCCGCACTTTGCAAGGGCTGAGCGGACTTCGTACTGGGTAAATGAGGGAAATTCCTTCCAGATCTCATCGATACAGCTGTTTGAGGGGGGATTTGTCATCTCCTGCTCAAAATATCCGATCTCCAGATAGTCACCCTGCCACACGTCTCCGGAGAGGGGCGGGATGAGGCCCAGGATACTTTTTAAAAGAGTGGTCTTTCCGATACCGTTTGCACCGGTGAGAACGATCTTTGATCCCTTCTCCATCCGGATGTTTAAAGGTCTTGAAAGGGCTTCCTCGTAGCCGATGACCAGGTCCTTTGTGTGGAAGACGATCCTTCCGCTGGGACGGGACTCTTTGAAATTAAATTCAGGCTTTGGCTTTTCTGCCGCAAGCTCTATCACATCCATTTTGTCCAGCTTCTTTTGTCTGGACATGGCCATGTTTCTGGTGGCCACGCGGGATTTGTTTCTGGCTACGAAGTCTTTAAGGTCTGCAATCTCTTTTTGCTGGCGGTTATAAGCTGCTTCCAGCTGGGATTTTTTCATCTCCAGAACCTCCCGGAATTTGTCATAATCACCAACGTAGCGGTTTAACTCCTGATTGTCCATGTGGTAGATCAGGTTTATTACGGAATTTAAAAATGGAATGTCATGGCTTATCAGGATGAATGCGTTCTCGTATTCGTTGAGGTACCTTTTAAGCCATTCGATATGCTCCGCATCCAGGTAGTTTGTGGGCTCGTCCAAGAGGAGAATGTCCGGTTTTTCCAGTAAGAGCTTACCGAGAAGAACCTTTGTCCTCTGCCCTCCGGAGAGCTCCGTCACGTCCTTGTCTATTCCGATGTCGATAAGTCCAAGGGCATGGGCCACTTCCTCCACTTTTGAATCGATCATGTAAAAGTCGTGGGCATTTAAAAGCTCCTGAATGGTGCCAAGTTCTTCCATGTAGGCGTCAAGCTCCTCTTCGGTGGCATCCCCCATCTTGTCACAGATCTCATTCATTCTGGTCTCCATGTCAAAGAGAAAATCAAAGGCGCTTTTTAACACGTCCCGAACAGTCATGCCCTCTTTTAGGACGGTGTGCTGGTCCAGGTATCCGACGCGGACGTTTTTTGCCCACTCGATCTTACCCTCATCAGGCTGCAAAGACCCTGTGATGATATTCATAAAGGTGGACTTTCCCTCGCCGTTAGCGCCCACAAGTCCTATGTGTTCGCCCTTTAAGAGGCGGAAGTTCACATCATTAAAAATGGCTCTGTCGCCAAAGCCGTGGGTTAAGTGTTCTACATTTAATATGCTCAATTTTAATATCCTTTCAGGTAAAATAACTATAGATCACCACTAGTATATCTTATTTTAAATCAATTTTCATCCTTTGTTGAAGTAAGAGGAAAAAAATGTTACTGTGTTTATGAGAAACTGATGCTTGATCTCAGAGAGGAATTACAGATGGCAAATTTAGGAATACCCGCAAATACGATAAGTATTCTTCAAAAATAT
>JAGDCK010000102.1 GCA_017958585.1 Lachnospiraceae bacterium | reverse complement strand
AGAGTATTTAAAGCGCGGCGCTTTATGGAACGGCGGAGTATTTGCTTTTAAGTTAAAATACCTCGTGGAGAAAGCTCACGAGCTTATAGAGTTTACGGATTATGATGACCTTTTTGCAAAGTATGAGACCCTTGAAAAGATAAGCTTTGACTATGCGGTGGTTGAAAAGGAAGAAAACATAAAGGTCATCAGATACAAGGGCGAGTGGAAGGATCTCGGAACCTGGAATACCTTAACCGAGGCCATGGATGAAAATATCATCGGAAATGCAAAGATGAATGATAAATGCGAGAACGTCCATATCATAAACGAGATGGATGTGCCCGTTATGGCCTTTGGACTTAAAGACGTTGTGATCTCTGCATCCCCTGACGGGATCCTGGTTTCAGACAAGGCAGAGTCCAGCTACATAAAGCCCTTCGTGGATGCCCTTGACGGCGAGATCATGTATGCGGAGAAAAGCTGGGGAAATTACCAGGTTCTTGATACGGAAAAAGATTCCATGACCATAAAGGTAAAGCTTATGGCAGGCCATGGAATGAATTATCATGCCCATGAAAAGAGGGATGAGGTGTGGGTCGTTACTCACGGAAGAGGAAAGACCTATGTGGACGGAATGGAGCAGCCTGTTAAGCCCGGCGATGTGATCACCATGCAGGCAGGATGCAAGCACAAGATCACCGCAGAGACGGATCTGATCCTGGTGGAAGTGCAACTTGGTACGGAGATTAGCGTTCATGACAAACAAAAATTTGAGGAGTGATCTTCCTTTTATTTTAAAGCCGGCTTACAAAGATTATCTCTGGGGCGGCGATAAGCTCATAAAGGAATTCGGCAAAAGCCCTGAAAGCCTTCCTCTTGCGGAGAGCTGGGAGTGCTCCACCCACAAGGACGGAGAGAGCCTGGTGGCTACAGGTTTTTATGAGGGGGAAACTCTTAAAAATGTGCTTAAAAATAACCCTGAGTTTCTGGGAGAAGCCTTTAATAAGCTGATCTCAGAAGGCGACTACGAAGGGGATCTGCCCATATTAATCAAACTCATAGATGCGAAGGAAAACCTATCTGTTCAGGTTCATCCTGATGATGAATATGCCAGGATTAATGAGGATAATCAGCTTGGAAAAGCTGAGATGTGGTACATATTAAGCGCGGAAAAGGATTCCGAGATCCTGATGGGATTTAACAGGAAAGTGACCGGGGAAGAATTCGGTGAAGCCTTAAAAAAAGGTGATGTGACAGGCTTCCTCTCAAAGATCCCGGCAAGGGAGGATGATGTCTATTACATTCCGCCGGGAACTGTTCATGGCATCGGAAGAGGGCTCATGCTTGCTGAAATCCAGGAAAACTCCAATCTTACATACAGGCTCTTTGACTATGACAGGCTTGATAAAAACGGAAAAAAGCGCCCTCTTCATAAAGAGAAAGCACTGGATGTGATTAACTTTACGGATGATGTTTCTCTGAGGCAGCCTTTAAGGGTCTTAAGATATGAGAGGGGATGCGCAAGGGAGCTGTTAAATCGCTGTAAATATTTTGAGGTTTACAGGATCCTCTTAAATTCCGAGGAAGGAATAGTATTTGAGACTGATACTATTTCGTATAGAGTTTTGCTTTGTTACGATGGTTGTGGTACAATAAAAAACACGGATCTGAATTTTTCCCTCAGTTTTAAAAAGGGCGATTGTATTTTCTTTACTGCAGTCAAAAGGGAATTTTCTATCGAAGGTAAGGCATCATTTTTGGATGTAAGAGGCTGATCGGAGGAAAACTATGGCATATCTTGATATCTTTGGAAAAGACGCGTCGTCGATAAAAAAGAAGAAACTGTTTCTTCTGGATATGGATGGAACGATATATCAGGAGGACGATATTTTTGACGGCACATTGCCTATGATAGGTGCCATAATGGAGGCCGGTGCAAAGTATCTTTTTATTACAAACAATTCATCTAAATCCGTTAAATCCTATGTTCACAAGGTTCATGCCATGGACATAGAGGCCACGGAGGATACCTTCTTTACATCATCACAGGCTACGGCCATGTATATCAAGAACAATTACCCGGGCAGAAAGGTTTACTGTCAGGGAACCCTTTCTCTGATAAATGAGTTTAAAAACAGCGGTATCGACATCACGGAGGACATTGAGGGAGATATCGGAGTCTGCGTTGTGGGTTTTGACACTGAGATAACCGGTGCAAAGATCAGAAAGACCAGTGAGGTTTTGACCAGATTTAAAAATATCCCTTATATCGCAACGAATCCCGATTACAGATGTCCCGTTTCATTCGGATATATTCCGGATTGCGGATCCATGTGTATAGGCCTTGAATATGCAACGGGCAGAAAACCGGTGTTTATCGGAAAGCCGGAACCCACCATGATAAATATTGCAATGGAAAAGCACGGCGTCACAAGAGAGGAGACTCTTGTAATAGGAGACAGGCTTTATACGGACATCGCATCCGGCATTAATGCAGGAGTTGACACGGTTTGTGTCCTTACCGGCGAGGCGACTTTGGATGATATAAATGCCAGCGAGTATAAACCCACATACGTCCTTGATTCCGTTATGGATATCTATCAGATCCTCAATTCATATTAAAAAATAAGCTGTAAACATTTAGATTTCGAAAATGTTTACAGCTTTATTTATTATCCTATCTTTTCTTCAGTCACATCATCAGTCTTAACTCTTTTCTGAGCAGTTGATAACATGAGCTTGATACGGTTTAGCTGGTTTACTTCGCTGGCTCCGGGATCAAAGTCGATGGCCACGATGTTTGCCTCGGGATAGGTCTTTCTCAGGGCCTTTATGACGCCCTTACCCACAACGTGGTT
>JAGDCK010000010.1 GCA_017958585.1 Lachnospiraceae bacterium | reverse complement strand
CACAAAAGACCGGAAGCGAGGAGGAGATCGCTGCCGGAAGAAGAGAACAGCACGAATATCCCGCTCTTTCCCTTGCAAAAAGTAAGGACGTCAACGTGTTAAAAAAGTGGGCCGGCGAGAGAAAGATATGGCTTTCATGGAAGCTGGACGGGCTTACTCTGGTGGTGACTTACGATAACGGTGAGCTTACAAAGATCATGACCAGAGGCGGCGGTGTTTATGGCACAAACATCACTTATATGAGAGGCCATATAAAGGGAATCCCTGAAAAAATCAGGGATAAGGGACACCTGGTAGTAAGAGGCGAAGCCACCATTTCCTATACGGATTTTGAGAGGATAAATGAGTTTTCAGAGGATGATGAAAAATATTCAAATCCCAGGAACCTGGTTTCCGGAACATTGGCTCTGGACCTTCCGAGGCTCTCTGAAGTGGATGAGAGAGGTGTAAGTTTTAACGCCTTTACCCTGGTGCACACGGATGAGGATATCCTGTCATGGGGAGAGCGGATGAAGTATCTTGAGGACAACGGTTTTACCTGCGTTGACAGGGAACTAACGGATGCTTCACACCTTCAGGAGACAATAGATAAGTGGACCGAGATCGTCAGGGAAAAGAAGTTTGATATCCCCGTTGACGGCCTGGTTATCACCTATGATGATACAGAGTATGCTGCCACAGGTTCGGTTACGGGGCATCATGCCACAAATGCCGGCATGGCCTTTAAATGGCAGGATACCGCGGCGGAGACGGTTTTGGACCATATTGAGTGGAGCAGCGCCGCAAGCACCATATCGCCGGTTGCTGTTTTTGAGCCTGTATGGCTTGAAGGTACCACGGTAAAGAGGGCAAGTCTGTGTAATATCAGTGAGATGAAAAGGCTTGGCATCGGTGCAGATAAAAAGACGAAATTAACCGTCATCAAATCAAATATGATAATCCCTAAGTGTATTCGCGCAGAAAGCGGAGGAACCTCTTTTGAAATACCGGACAAATGCCCGGTCTGCGGAGCTGAGACTAAGGTAAAGATCTCCGAAAAGACAGGTACCGAGACCCTTCATTGCATGAATCCAAAGTGTCAGGCAAAGCATGCCAGGGAATATTCCAGATTTGTAAGTAAACCCGGAATGGACATAGACGGTCTCTCAATTGAGACCCTTATCAAATTCATGAATATGGGATTTATCTCTGATTTTGCAGATATTTACAATATTGCAGCCCACAAAGAAGCCATTATTTCCATGGAGGGATTTGGAGAAAAGTCATATGCTAATCTCATAGAATCCATTGAAAACAGCAGGAATGTTTCTCCTGTGAAATTCATCTATGCCCTCTGCATACCCATGATCGGAACGGATGCCGCAAAGAGGATCATCGGTGAGCTTGGAACCGAAGGATTCTTTGAAAGGCTTAAAAGCGGCGAGGGATTTGCAGATATTGAGGGCATCGGCCCTGAAAAAAGCGGCTCCATCCTGGCATGGTATGAAAATACGGAAAACAAAGCACTTCTTGACAAATTGTCAAAAGAAGTTAAAGTAGAGATAATGATGCCCGCCTCTGAAAAAGAGGGAACCTGCCTGGGACTTACATTTGTAATTACGGGAGATGTGCATATTTATAAAAACCGTGATGAATTCAAGGCTTTTGTGGAGAGCCAGGGAGGAAAGGTTGCCGGAAGTATTTCCGGAAAGACTTCGTTTTGGTGAACAATGATTTTGAATCCACCTCGGGCAAGAATAAAAAAGCGAAAGAATTGGGAATACCTATCATCACGGAGGATGAATTTGTAAGCAGGTTTTCCAAATAGTGGGGAAAGAAAATGCCGATTCGTACACAAAACGATCTCCCTGCAAAGGAGATCTTGGAAGAAGAAAATATATTTGTGATGGATGAAAACAGAGCGACTCATCAGGACATCAGACCGCTGCAGCTGCTCATATTAAATAATATGCCCGTAAAGCAGGACACAGAGCTTCAGCTGTTAAGGGTTTTATCCAACACGCCCTTGCAGGTGGATGTGACATTCATGAACACAAAGCATGTGTCCGCAAATACTTCCGCAAGTCATCTGAACAAATTCTATGTGGGATTTGAGGATGTGAAGGACAAATTCTTTGACGGCATGATAATCACAGGAGCGCCCGTTGAGGATATCAGCTTTGAGGAAGTGGATTACTGGGATGAGATGGTGGAGATCATGGACTGGACAAATGACCATGTGACCAGCACAGTTTTTATATGCTGGGCCGCGCAGGCTGCTTTTTATCATTTCTACGGTATCAACAAAAAGCAGCTCCCTCGTAAACTTTTCGGAATCTATGAGCACAATGTGATGAACAGAAAGGTGCCCCTTGTAAGAGGCTTTGATGATGTGTTCCTGGCGCCTCATTCAAGGCATACGGAGACTCCTGCAGACGAGATACATGCCATAGAAGATATCACGGTGCTTGCGGAAAGTGATGTGGCGGGAGTGTTCCTTGCGCTTTGCGAGGGTGGAAAAAAGATCTTTATAAACGGTCACCCCGAGTATGACAGAATGACCCTTTCCAACGAATACTACAGGGACAAGAATAAGGGCCTGGATATCCAGATCCCTTACAATTATTTCCCTGACGATGATCCCAATAATCGTCCTCTTCTACAGTGGAGAAGCCATTCCAATGACCTTTATTCCAACTGGCTGAATTATTACGTATATCAGAATACACCATATGAATTGAACAAGATCAGCGAGAAATAATATGTCGTTGCTGATGCAACCCGGAAATGGAAAATCGTGATTCCTGTTGCATAGATTGGGGCTTTTGAGCATGAAAATGCAACCGAAAATGGGTGAGCCGTGATTCCCGTTGCATAGATTGAGGCTTTTGAGCATGAAAATGCAACTGAAAATGGGTGAGCCGTGATTCCCGTTGCATAGATTGGGGCTTTTGAGCATGAAAATGCAACCGAAAATGAGTGAGTCGTGATTTCCGTTGCATGGATT
>JAGDCK010000101.1 GCA_017958585.1 Lachnospiraceae bacterium | reverse complement strand
GCGAGTATAAACCCACATACGTCCTTGATTCCGTTATGGATATCTATCAGATCCTCAATTCATATTAAAAAAATAAGCTGTAAACATTTATATTTCGAAAATGTTTACAGCTTATTTTACTTTATAGGAAATTGCTTCGCATTCCTATAAAGTAAAAAGCGCTCCGCTATGGATGCGCACTCGCGCGATTGGTTTCATGTTGACTGTCGTCAACCGCGCTCGGCGCGAGCATGTCGCAAGCGACATGCTTTCTTGTTATCCTATCTTTTCTTCAGTCACATCATCAGTCTTAACTCTTTTCTGAGCAGTTGATAACATGAGCTTGATACGGTTTAGCTGGTTTACTTCGCTGGCGCCGGGATCAAAGTCGATGGCCACGATGTTTGCCTCGGGATAGGTCTTTCTCAGGGCCTTTATGACACCCTTACCCACAACGTGGTTAGGGAGGCAACCGAAGGGCTGTGTGCAGACTATATTTGGCACATCCTCACGGATTAACTCCACCATTTCTCCTGTTAAGAACCATCCTTCACCTGTCTGATTTCCGATGGACACAATGTCTTTTGCATAATCCACGGTGGTCTTTATGGGATTTGGAGGAGTGAAGTGCCTGCTCTTAATAAAGGCTTCGTTTGAAGCTTTTCTTAGGACTTTTTCAATTAACCAAATGCCTGCCTTTGAAACCAATGCGGATTTTTTGCCGGTACCCAGGTGCTCTGATTTATAAATCTGATTCTGGAAGCAGTAGAGCATAAAGTCCATGAGATCGGGAACCACGGCTTCAGCACCTTCTTTTTCCAAAAGTTCCACCAGGTGGTTGTTACCTGCAGGGGAGAACTTTACCAGGATCTCACCTACGATACCTACCTTGGGCTTTTTAATGTCAAGCACAGGGATCTCATCGAATTCCTTAATTATCTGTCTGCAGATCCTGTAGTATTTTGAAAGGCTTATGTGCTTAGCGGATACAAAATCCATGCACACCTTTTTCCACTTTTCGTGAAGAGCATTTACGGAACCCGGGATCTTTTCATAGGGGCGGGTATGATATACGACCCTCATGAAGATATCGCCAAATGATGCGGCCATGGCCACACGTATTAACATATCGGCGCTTACCTTAAATCCGGGGTTTGACTCCATTCCGTTAAGGTTAAGGGATATCACGGGGATCTGTTCCATGCCTGCTTTTTTAAGGGCTCTTCTGATAAATCCCACATAGTTTGATGCACGGCAACCGCCACCGGTCTGAGTCATGATAAGGGCGGTCCTGTTGAGGTCATATTTTCCGCTCTGAAGCGCTTCCATCATCTGTCCCACCACGAGAAGAGAAGGATAGCATGCATCGTTGTTTACGTATTTTAAACCCACATCCACAGAGTGTTTGTTGTCATTGTCAAGGACCTTAACCTTGTATCCTGCGCCGTTAAAGCCTTTCTCCATGATCTCCATGTGGATGGGAGACAGCTGGGGGCAGAGGATGGTATAGTCTTTTTTCATGATCTTGTCAAAGATACGACGGTTTATGGCAGTGGTCTTAACCTCCGCAAATTTTCCCTGGCGCTTGCGTACATTGATGGCTGCAAGAAGGGATCTGATACGGATCCTTGCGGCCCCCAGGTTATTTACTTCATCGATCTTTAAGCATGTATAGATCTTGTTTGAGCCTGAGAGGATATCATTTACCTGATCCGTGGTAACGGCATCAAGGCCGCAACCGAAGGAGTTAAGCTGGATGATATCGAGATTGTCAACGGTTCTCACGTAGCTTGCAGCGG
This sequence comes from Lachnospiraceae bacterium, assembly GCA_017958585.1. Taxonomy (GTDB): domain Bacteria; phylum Bacillota; class Clostridia; order Lachnospirales; family Lachnospiraceae; genus RGIG10340. Next base: position 5,761 of record JAGDCK010000101.1, on the reverse strand, counting down.
CATAGAGTCTTGAATGATACATCCACTGGTCGCTTACGATAAGAGGTCTCTCCGGATGACCAAGGTGTGAGATGGAATCCTCGGTCAGAACTGCCATGTCATAGCTTGTTATAAGCTCAGGGATACCGTGGTTGATCTCAGGGTCTATATGGTAGGGACGTCCTGCCAGGACGATTCCGTGTTTACCTGTTTCTTTCAAATAGCGAAGGACTTCCTCGCCCTTATCGCTTATGTCTTTTCTGACTTTTGCGGCTTCATCCCAGGCAAGGAGCACAGCGTGTCTAACTTCCTTTTCGGGAATATCGCTAAATTCAGATACGAGGGCTTCGGCTATGGTATCCACATTCTTAAAGGACATGAAGGGGTTCCTGAAGCGGACATTGTTTGCCGCAAGGCTCTCCACGTTGTTTTTGATATTTTCAGAGTATGAGGTGACGATGGGGCAGTTGTAATGGTTTCCTGCGCCCTCAACCTCTTTTCTCTCATAGAAAACAGCAGGGTAAAAGATCTCCCTTACGCCGTTTTGGATAAGCCATTCCACATGTCCGTGGGCAAGCTTTGCCGGGTAGCACTCTGACTCGCTGGGGATGGATTCGATACCCATCTCATAGATCTTTCTGGTGGAAGCGGGGGAGAGTACGACTCTGTATCCAAGGGAAGTAAAAAACGTATGCCAGAAGGGATAGTTTTCATACATGTTAAGTACTCTGGGAAGTCCGATTAATCCGCGCTTTGCCTCAGATTCCTCAAGGGGCTTATAGTCAAAGATCCTCTTTAATTTATATTCATAGAGGTTTGGTACGTTGTTTGCATTTTTAACTCCGCCGATACCTCTCTCGCAACGGTTTCCGGAGATGTAACGTCTTCCGTCTGAGAATTTGTTGATGGTAAGACGGCAGTTGTTTGTACACTTTCCGCACTTTGCCATGGATGTCTCAAATTTAAGTTCGCAGATATCCTCATAGGAGAGCATGGTGGTGTTGTAACCTTCTTCGTATCTGTCCCTTGCGATAAGTGCTGCACCGAAGGCTCCCATGATTCCTGCAATATCCGGTCTTATGGCATTGCAGCCTGCGATCTTTTCAAAACTTCTAAGAACCGCATCATTGTAGAAGGTTCCGCCCTGAACCACGATGTTTCGTCCAAGTTCGGATGCGTCGGAAACTTTTATTACTTTAAACAGGGCGTTCTTTATAACTGAGTAGGCAAGACCTGCGGATATATCCGCTACGGAAGCGCCTTCTTTCTGCGCCTGTTTTACCTTTGAATTCATAAATACGGTACATCTGGTACCAAGGTCAATGGGGTGCTTTGCAAAAAGGGCCTCGTGGGCAAATTCCTGAACGGAGAGAGCAAGAGACACCGCAAAGGTCTCGATAAAGGAACCGCATCCGGAAGAGCATGCCTCATTTAACTGTACGGAATCCACGGTACCGTTTTTGATCTTAATGCATTTCATGTCCTGACCGCCGATGTCTAAGATGCAGTCAACCTTTGGATCGAAAAATGCAGCCGCAGTGTAATGGGCTATGGTTTCCACTTCTCCGTCATCCAGCTTCAAAGCTGCCTTTAAGAGAGCTTCGCCGTATCCTGTGGAGCAGGAACGAAGGATCTTAACATCCTTTGGAAGCATGGAATAAATCTCTTTGATGGAACGGATGGCAGTAAGGAGCGGTGAACCGTTATTATTTGAATAGAATGAATAGAGGAGTGTTCCGTCTTCACCCACAAGTGCGATCTTTGTGGTGGTGGAACCTGCGTCTATTCCCAGGAATGCATTTCCGCTGTAGGTGGACAGATCGCCTTTTTTGACTTTTGTGAGGGCGTGTCTGTCGGAAAAAATACGGTATTCCTCCTCATTTTTAAAGAGGGGGTCAAGTCTCTCAACCTCAAATTCCATTTTGATATCTGAGGAGAGGTTGTTAACCATATCGCTTAATGAATAATATATGTCTTCTTTTGCGTTAAGGGCTGAGCCGATGGCGGCAAAAAGATGAGAGTTTTCAAGGTCTATGGTATGCTCCGCATCCAGCTTTAAAGTGCGGATGAAAGCGTTCTTTAACTCTGAGAGATAGTGAAGGGGACCACCTAAAAAGGCCACGTGACCGCGAATAGGTTTACCGCAGGCAAGTCCCGAGATAGTCTGATTTACAACAGCCTGAAAGATTGATGCGGAGAGATCCGGTTTTGTGGCACCTTCATTGATGAGGGGCTGAATGTCCGTCTTAGCAAAAACACCGCATCTTGCTGCGATAGTATATAGTGACTGATAGCTTTTTGCGTATTCGTTCAGACCTGTGGCGTCTGTTTTTAATAAAGAAGCCATCTGGTCGATAAATGAACCGGTTCCGCCTGCGCAGATACCGTTCATACGCTGTTCCACGTTACCGTTTTCAAAATATATGATCTTTGCATCCTCACCGCCAAGTTCGATGGCTACGTCGGTCTGGGGGGCAAATGTCTCAAGGGAAGTGGCAACGGCGATAACTTCCTGGGTGAAGGGGATATTTAAATGGTTAGCAAGTGTGAGACCGCCTGAACCTGTGATAACGGGAAAAACCGTGAGGTCACCAAGCTTTTCATAGGCTGCGCCGACAAGCTCAAACAGTGTTTCTCTGATATTTGCATGATGTCTCTTATAATCGGAGAAAAGAATGTTGTTATCCCCGTCAAGTACCGCAATTTTTACAGTTGTGGATCCTATGTCAATTCCCAGGGATGCCTGTCCTTCTAATAAATTCATACTCATTACCACCTTCATTAGTACACGGTTGAAAAAACGCTCAACGGTGAAATTATAAAACTTATTTTTTTTATTTGCAACTTTACCACGGCAGATAACTGATTAAATATTTATAAACACTATTAAAAAACAAATGGGACGTTTACGAAAGAAAGTTAAAATGATAAAATGAGTTCAGATTATTTTTAAGGAGTTTTGGTTATGAAGAGAAAGAAAACTGCTGAGGATATCTTCGGGCGTTTTGCCATACAGAACCTCACCATGGTTCTCATAGTATGTTATATAATAGGTTATCTGATCGAGATTTTCGCACCGAACATCATCGACTTTCTGTCACTTAATCCCTATGCCATTGTCTATCATCTGCAGCTGTGGCGCCTGGTTTCATGGCTTTTGATCCCACCGGGGTCTTTAGGCATCTTTACGGTGATCATGCTGTTTTTCTATTACAGTATAGGTACCACTTTGGAGAGGACCTGGGGAGTGTTCAGGTATAACACTTTCCTCTGGACGGGTATGATCTTTACGATACTGGCGGCATTTTTGTGGATGATCATCGTGTTAGTGGGATACGGTGACGGCTCGGGAAACATTGTGCTTGAAGGCACGGTTTATTCGGCTGAAATGTATTTTTATTATCTGTCCGCCGCATTCAGCACGTATTACATTAATCTGTCCATATTCCTGGCATTTGCCATTACTTATCCCAATATGCAGGTGCTTTTGATGTTTGTGATCCCTGTGAAGGTAAAATGGCTTGGAATTCTGGATGTCGTTATGCTTTTATACGAGATGGTGGTGGGAGGCATTGCCACAAAATTTGTAATCGCAGCGGCCCTTTTAAATGTGCTTATCTTTTATCTGACCACAAAGAATCTGTCATATTTAAGGCCGGATCAGATAAGGAGAAGGACGGAATTTAAGAGAAAAGTAGCCCGGGGCGAGACAAAGAGTCCCATGATAACGCGCCATAAATGTGCGATCTGCGGTATAACCGAAAAGGAAAACCCCAACATGGAATTCAGATTCTGCTCAAAATGTAACGGCAATTACGAATATTGCAGTGAACATCTTTTCACACATGAGCATAAATTAAAATAAGACGGAGATTTTATGAATAAAGAAGTATTATTTGCAAAAAAACTTGAAGAGGTTAGACGCCTTGCAAAGGAGCAGGGTAACTGCGTGTCGGAGGAACAGGTTCAGGAGGCCTTTAAGGAACTTGACTTTGGCGGAGAGCAGCTTCAGATGGTATATGACTACCTGGTAAAGCACAAGGTGGGTATCGGAAAACCCCTCGATGAGGAGGATTATCTGACCGACGAGGAAAAAAATTACCTGGACAATTACCTTGAGAGCTTAAATGAGTTAAAGGAATATACAAAGGGCGAGAGAGAAGCCTTTATCATAGGCGCCATGTCAAAGGATGAGTACATGAGAGGCATGCTCATCGAAAGCTTTTTAAAGGATGTGGTGGATATCGCAAAGATCTACACAGGTCAGGGAGTTTTGCTGGAGGACCTGATCGGCGAAGGAAATCTGGCACTTACCCTTGGAAGCAGTTTACTCTCATCAGCGGAAAATGCGGAGGAGGCGGAAGGGATGCTCATCAAGACCATCATGGACCGCATGGAGGAACTGGTGGCAGAGCAGGAGTCAGCGGACAAGACCGAAAAAAAGATTGAGGACAGAGTAAACAAGGTAAACGACAAGGCAAAGGAACTTTACGATGATCTCCTGAGAAAGATCACGGTCTCGGAGCTTGCAAAGGAAATGGGCCTTACAGAAACCTATATCAGAGAGACCGTAAAGATGAGCGGCAGAAAAATTGAATATATAGAGGATGAAAATGAGTAATTATTCCGTATATGAAGACAACAAATATTGTATTCAGGAGATAAGCACCCTGTTTTTGGGAGTTAAATATACTTTGTCTGAGATCCTGGATGATGAGAACATCCCGGCAAAACTTCAGATCATCTTTCAAAGATATATTTTAGAGGATGCGGATCCCGAGGATACTTTGGAGACAAATATCTATTACTTACAGGAAAAGTCGCCGGCTCTAAGAGTTTACAGGCAGCTTAAATGCAAGGTAAAGGTAAATGTCCTGGAGGAGAAAAAGTCTTTATTTAAAGGCAAAAGAACAGAATATGTGACAAAGGTGGTGCCGGTTGATACGGTTGCAGCCATGTCCCTTGAAGAAAAACAAAGAATCGGGCTTGTGGTAAGTGAGATATCCATAAGCAAACTTGCCATGATGGCATTTTAAAAATACAGGCAAAACGGAGTTTATATGAAGATAGAAGAATTAAAGGCATACGAGATCAAAGAACACAGATTTATAGAGGATTTAAACAGTGACTCTTACATCCTGCGTCACAAAAAGACAGGAGCCAGAGTCGCTCTTTTATTGAATGATGACAATAACAAGACTTTTTATATAGGATTCAGGACACCCAACATGAATTCAACGGGCGTGGCTCATATCCTCGAGCATTCGGTGCTCTGCGGATCAAAGCTTTATCCTATTAAGGATCCGTTTGGAGAGTTTGAAAAGACCAGCGTAAACACTTTCCAGAATGCAATGACATACCCTGATAAGACCATTTACCCTCTTGCAAGCTGCAACGAGACGGATCTGAACAACCTGATGCACATGTATCTGGATGCGGTATTTAATCCAAACATCTATGAGAACGAGATGATCTTCAGACAGGAAGGCTGGAGATATGAGATCGATGAAAACACCGGAGACCTTACCATAAACGGTGTGGTATTAAATGAGATGAAGGGAGTATTTTCAAATCCCGACGAGATCTTTTCAAGAAACATTTTCGATTCCCTCTATCCCGACACGGAGTACGGGTTTGAGAGCGGTGGAGACCCGGAAGTGATCCCCGAGCTTTCATATGAGGAGTTTCTGGATTTCCACAGAAGATATTATCATCCTTCAAACAGCTATATCTATCTCTACGGAAATATGGACATGGCTGAGAAACTGGATTTCATTGACAG
>JAGDCK010000100.1 GCA_017958585.1 Lachnospiraceae bacterium | reverse complement strand
CCGCTTTTACTTACAGCCCTTGCTTTTTTGCTCATCGGGTTTTATCTGTCCAACGGTTTTAATGCGACCGTGACGAATCCCACGGTGGAGCTGTCGGAGAGCATGCAGGAGTTAACAAATTACTCCGATGATCTCTACAAGGATCTTTTGAAGGTAAAGCAGCAAAGCCCCGAAAAGTTTGAGGACATTGAATTCCTCCAATCGGTGACAGACGGCATATCCGGTAACAACACCTTCATCATGGTCAGAAAAGACGATGCGGTTTACTACAGCGGAAATGACAGAGCGTCGGGAAAACTGATGGATATGCTTCCGGCATACGGCGGTGGAGATATTTCATCGGAGTCCGGTTTTTATTACAAAAATCTGGAGAGATATGTAAAGCAGATCGACTTTAAATTTTCAGACGGAGCGAAGGGAAGTCTCTTTGTGGTGACTGCTGCGGCAGGCGTTATTTCCAGAAGGCTTCTTGCGGATATGACAATAGCCATTATGGCCATATTGGTATTTACCAGCGGAATGCTCACCAGGTGGATCTCAAAGAGCGTGTTCTCCCCCCTTGGGGAACTTAACGTGGCCATGCAAAAGATAAAGGAAGGAAACTTTGACTATTCCCTTCCAACTGAGGCCAAGGGTGAGATGGGAGACCTCTACAGAAATTACGAGGACATGCGCCTAAGGCTAAAGGAATCTTCCGAGGAAAAGGTTGAGCTGGAAAGAAATAACAAAGAGCTTATCAGCAATATTTCCCATGATCTGAAGACCCCCATCACAGCCATCAAGGGTTACGTGGAAGGTATCATGGACGGCGTTGCGGACACACCTGAAAAGGTGGATAAGTATATAAAGACCATTTACAACAAGGCAAATGACATGGACAAGCTCATAAACGAGCTGACACTTTACTCGGGAATCGAGAACAGCAGGATCCCTTACAATTTCCACAGGATAAATGTGGCGGATTATTTTGGTGACTGCGTGGAGGAAGTGGGACTGGACCTTGAGTCAAAGAGCATAAAGCTCGACTACGAGAACATGGTGGATCGGGACACTTTGATAATAGCCGATCCGGAGCAGCTGAAAAAAGTAATAAATAATATCATCAGCAATTCCGTAAAATATATGGACAAGCACGAAGGTCACATAGCCATTCGCATATTGGACGAAGCGGATTCCATCCGGGTGGAGATAGAGGACAACGGCAAAGGCATCGCCCAGCAGGATCTGCAAAAGATCTTCGACAGATTCTACAGGACGGATACTTCCAGAAATTCTGCCCAGGGCGGAAGCGGAATCGGGCTGTCCATCGTAAAGAAGATAATAGAGGACCACGGCGGCTACATATGGGCCACCTCAAAAGAAGGCGCAGGAACATGTATGCATTTTGTCCTCAGAAAATATATAGAGTTACAGGCTACAGAAGTTTAATGTATTAATATAGGATAAGGAAGGAGTTAATATGAGCAAGATTCTTATCATTGAAGATGAAGGCGCAATCGCCGATCTTGAAAAAGATTATTTGGAACTGAGCGGTTTTGAAGTAGATATCTCAAACGAGGGAGACGAGGGATTAAAGAAAGCACTGGCGGATGAGTACGACCTGGTGGTGCTGGATCTGATGCTTCCCGGAATGGATGGATTTGAAGTGTGCAAAAACATCCGTGAGAAAAAAGATATCCCAATTTTGATGGTATCTGCCAGAAAAGATGACATAGACAAGATCAGGGGCCTTGGCCTTGGGGCAGACGATTATATGACAAAGCCCTTCAGCCCAAGCGAGCTGGTGGCCAGAGTAAAGGCACATCTTGCAAGATACGAGAGACTGGTGGGAGCAAGTCAAAAGCCTGAAAATGATATCGTGGAGATCAGAGGGATCCGCATCGACAAGACCGCAAGACGTGTTTACGTGGATGGCGAGGAGAGGATCTTTACCACAAAGGAGTTTGACCTCCTCACATTTTTGGCAGAGCACCCTAACCACGTATATACAAAGGAAGAGCTCTTCAGAGAGATCTGGGACATGGATTCCATCGGAGATATTGCAACCGTAACCGTGCATATCAAAAAGATCCGTGAAAAGATCGAGGAAAATACCGCAAAGCCCGAATATATCGAAACCATTTGGGGTGTGGGATACAGATTCAAGATTTAAGGAGTTATTATGCTTCCTGTAGAATTTGAAAACAGAATGAAGGGAATGCTGGGGGATGAATATGAGGCTTTCAGCGAGACTTTTCAAGGCGGAAAGTATCAGGCTCTTAGACTTAATTCCCTGAAAAAAAATAAAGACGGCAAAACTGCGGCAGAGGTTCTAAGGACTTCTGCCTTTTGTGGTGATGAAGTTTCCTGGGCACAGAATGGATATTATTATGACACTGATGTCACACCGGGAAAGCACCCATACCACGAGGCGGGACTGTATTATATCCAGGAGCCCAGCGCCATGGCACCGGTGGGACTCTTGGATGTAAGGCCGGAAGAGTTTGTGCTTGACCTGTGCGCGGCACCGGGCGGAAAGAGTACCCAGATCGCAGCTTTACTTAAAGGAAAGGGGCTTCTCATATCAAACGAGATAAATCCTCAAAGGGCAAAGATCCTGTCGGAGAATATGGAGAGAATGGGTATTCGAAATGCCTATGTCACAAACGAGTCCCCGGATAAATTAAGCAAAGTTTTCCCGTCATATTTTCATAAGATATTGGTGGATGCGCCCTGCTCCGGTGAAGGAATGTTTCGTAAGAACGAGGAGGCTGTCACCGAGTGGAGCTTAGAAAACGTGGAACTTTGTGCCTCACGCCAGGATATGATCCTGGATGAAGCCGCAAAGATGCTTCTCCCAGGAGGCAGGATCGTGTATTCAACCTGTACATTCGCCCCCGCAGAAAATGAGGGAAGTATCTCAAGGTTTTTAAACAGGCACCCGGAATTTAGGATCGTTCCCATAGACGGAAAGGCTCTTGGAATAGAAGGGGAATGTGGCGGAGTGCCGGAATATGTGGAAGGCGCAGCCCCCGGAATTGAGGGTACTCTCAGGCTATGGCCACACAAAATAAAGGGCGAAGGCCATTTTGCGGCAGTCCTTCAAAAGGAAGGGGAGACGCCTGATGGTTATATTCCCTGCGCGGCAAACGGATTTTTGACAGGGGTCAGAGAAAAAGACATTGCTTCATACAGAGAATTTGAAAAGGAATTCTTGAATGTGAAGCTCGAAGGAGTATTCGTAAAATTCGGAGAAAATATATATCTTGCGCCGGAGAATGCTCCTGATATAAAAGGCCTCAAGGTATTAAGATGCGGCCTGCAGCTTGGAAGCGAAAAGAAGAACAGGTTCGAGCCCTCCCATGCGCTGGCTCTTTCCCTGTCACCGTTCGAAGCAAAGTATTTCTGTGATCTTAAATCGGATGATGGAAGCGCAGGAAGTTTTCAAAATGGGCTTACCTTTAATCACGATGGTGAGAAGGGGTGGTACCTCATCGGCGTGGACGGATTCTCAACGGGCTGGGGGAAGCTTGCAGGCGGGATCATGAAAAATCATTATCCCAAAGGTCTCAGGAAAGCTTATTTTTGATAAGTGTTTTATCTCGTGAGCAAGGGCGGATCATATGACAGATGTGTCGGAATGGAATATTTATGGATTTAGACATCAGATATGAGGATAAAAACATAATAGTGGTATATAAGCCAAAGGGCCTTGCAACACAGACTGCAAAAGTGGGGCAGCAGGATCTGGTCAGTATGTTAAAAAACCACCTGGCTAAGGCTTGTCCCGGAAAGCCACCCTATGTGGGCGTGGTTCACAGGCTTGATCAGCCGGTGGACGGACTTTTGGTATTCGGAAAGGACAAAGCCTCCACGGCAGATCTCTCAAAGCAGCTGACAAAAGGGATCTTAAACAAAAACTATCTGGCTGCAGTCTGTGGAGAGGATGTGCCGGAATCAGGGCATTTAGAGGATTATCTTATAAAAAATGAAAATAATCTTGCAAAAATAGTACAAAAGAACCATGATGGGGCAAAAAAAGCCCTGTTAGACTTTAGGCGGGCAAAGACTTTGGATGAAAAAAATCATATTTATCTGTTGGATGTCTCTATAGAAACCGGCAGATTTCATCAGATCAGATGCCAGCTTTCCGGGGCAGGAATGCCGATACTGGGGGATAGAAAATACGGGTCGGAGATGAGTAACAGTGCGTCCGAGGCCCTTGGCATAAGAAGTGTTGCTCTTACCGCAAACAGCATAGACTTCATTCACCCTGCCACAAAAAAGCCCATGAGCTTCAGGCTTTTTAGCGACCTTTCGGATTATAGTCTGTAATCATCGGCATCAATCCTCTGAATCAGAAAATGTATTTTCAAAGAAACTAAGTATCAGGGGAATGCATTTTTTTACAGTGTGTTTCCTGTAGCCGTCGTTCCAATAAAGGTATATATACCTCTCCGTGGTAAAGTCATCCACGGTCCTAAGGCACAGGTTACTGTTTTTCATTGCTCCCCAGGTAAGCTTTGGAATAAAGGCAATGCCCAGGTTTTCAGACAGAAGGCGCCTAAGTATCGTGGGGTTGTCAACGCGGATCGATACGTTTGGCTTGAAGTTTTTCCGACTAAGAGCATCAGAAACCATCTGCTCGAGAGCCCATCCTGATTCAAGTCCTATGAAATCGTAATATTTTAAGTCTTCCAGTTTAATGGAGGGTTTTGTCGTAAGTGAATGTCCCTCGGGCACGGCCAGAAGGATTTTTTCTTTTAATAAGAGGACAGCATTTATATCGTCAAGGGGAGTGGAGGAGGCTATTATCCTCAGATCCGTGTCGGCGTCTGTTGACACGCCCTTTTCCCATTGATGCACCGTGAAGGTGATGTCCGATGTGTTTTCCTTCAGATACGTAAGGAGGGAGGGCAGATACATGGAGGCGCAGCCCACAAACAGGCTTAATGTGGATCCCAGGTTGTGGTTGATCTCTCTGATTTCATCCAGGGCCGATGAATAGATGTGGTTTATGTCTTTCACGGCGTTATAGAAAACGACGCCACTGTCATTTAAGCATATGTTTTTTCCGGTTCTGTCAAACAGGGGGAAGCCTATCTCGCTTTCAAGGCGCTTGAGAGTCTGTGACAGGGATGGCTGTGAAATGCAGAGTTCTTCAGCAGCCTTGGTGATGTTCATGTGTTCAACTACTTTCAAAAAGTATTTTAACTGAGTGCTTTCCATGATAATCTCAAACCTCTTGATATTTAAGTAAGTATAATCTAAAACCTATATATATATTAACAAAGAGATATTTCTATTTCAATATTCTTAGTGTTAATATGATTAAGTAATCCACAGATTGTATTTTATATTTTTATGATTTTTTTTAAAAGGAGTTTTTGAATGGAGATCACACTGTTACTGATAAAGCGTCTTGCGGTGATGTTCATATTCATGGGGATAGGAACGCTTCTCTTCAAGAAAAAATACATTTCGGAGGAAGGCAGTAAGACCCTGGCGAACATCCTGATACGTCTGGTGCTTCCATGCGTTATCATAAACGGATTTATAACCGAGAGAACAGCCGAGAAGTTTAAGATGTTTTTGATAAGCTTTGCCATGGCTGTAGTGCTTTTGACTTTGTCGGTATTGGTGTCAAGATTTGTATTCAAAAAGGACCCCATCGCGCATTTTGCATCGAGTTTTTCAAACCCGGGATTTTTCGGGATACCTCTGATCATGGCCATATTGTCAGGGGAGGCTGTCTTTTACGTGGCGCCGTTTATCGCGTGCTTAAACATCGGTCAGTGGACCTACGGCGTGGCACAGCTTAAGGGTGAAAAGGTAAAGGTCAATGTGAAGAACATCCTCTTATCACCTTTTATGATAGCTTTTATCCTGGGACTTGTGATCTTTAGTCTGAACATCCCCATACCCGGGATCTGCAAAGATGTGATAAGCGGGGCAGCGGGACTTAACACCCCCATCTCCATGATGGTGTCCGGTGTGTATCTGGCAAAGGTGGATCCAAAGAAGATGATCAAAAGGATGTCTCTCTATGGAGTGTCGGCCTTAAGGCTTATTCTGATCCCTGTGATCAGTGCCTTGATCATCAGTCTGGTACCCAATGCATATATGGATTTAAAACTCAGCATTCTCATCGCCTCCGCGTGTCCTGTGGGAAGTAACGTGGCAGTGTATGCCCAGCTTCACGGCAAAGATTACGCTTATGCGGTGGAGACAGTGGTAATGTCCACTATTTTTTCAGTGGTTACTATTCCGGTGATCATAGCGGTGATGCAGATGCTTTGGCAGTGACGTTTTTTCATGATTTTAGTAGAAAGGCGAGGGACAATAAAATGGATGACGAATTGAGAAGAATAACAGATGCCTTAAAGGCGAAATACAGGGAATTAAATAAGAGCGTAAAATTTGGAGAGATCCTTTTTACGGGATCGTCTCTTATGGAGCAGTTTCCCATAGAGAAATTCATGGATGAGATGGGAAATCCTTACACCATCTATAACAGAGGTATCGGCGGATACAGGATCGCCGACATGAAGGCAGCCATTCACGAGATGGCGCTGGATCTGCATCCTTCAAAAGTTTTCATAAATATAGGAACAAACGACTTAAGCGACCCCGATATGCCCATCGCGGATGTGATGGCAGGCTACGAGGAGATCATAGATCTGATTAAGGAGGATACTCCGGATGTAAAAATCTATATGATGGCTTACTATCCTGTAAATTATGAGGCTGCAGCCGACTGGATGAAGCCCGGACTTTTGATCAGAACAAACGAAAAGATCAATGCGGCCAACATCGAGGTGGAAAAGCTTGCGGCAAAGGTTGGAGCAAAGTACATCGATGTAAACGCCAACTTAAAAGATGAGCAGGGAAGACTCAAGGCCGAATATACAAAGGAAGGCATGCATATAAAGGAAGAAGGCTACAAGGCTATTTTGCCTGACCTGTTAAAATATGTGGCAGAATAATCGGACGCTGCCGGAGAATAATGTTAAATTGACCCGCCGAAATTTGGCGGGTTTATTTATGGATAAGATTGACTTTTTTAATCTCAGGTTATATTCTGAATAAGGTTAAATATGAGAAAGTTTGATTAAAACCAATCAAGAATCATTATCCGGAAAGGTAAAGGTATATTCATGGAAAGAATTTATATCGAAAATGTAAAGCAATATGCTGACCAAGAAGTTAATCTTGCCGGCTTTGTAGATAATTACCGTGATGGAAAAGCCATGGCATTCATGGTGCTCAAGGATATTACAGGTAAGGTGCAGGTAACGATCGAAAAGGAGCTTCACCCTGATTGGGCAGATACTTTGTCACAGATCACACCCGACTCCGTAGTGAGAGTAACAGGTAAAGTGGTACTCAGCGATTTCGTAAAGCTTGGCGGCGTGGAGATCATCCCTTCAGCCATAGAGATCGAATCAATTTCCGCAGCTCTTCCCATTGCAAGAGAGTTCATTCCTGCCACAAAGAAAAAGGCAGCAGTTGAGAAGTCATCCATCGACCAGAGAATCGAGTACAGATGGATCGACCTTCGTACAGAGAGAAATCAGCTTATGTTAAAGGCTCAGACAGAGCTTGTAAGAAGCATGAGAGATTATCTGTTAAACAAAGACTTTATCGAGATTCACACACCGAAGCTTATCGGTGCGGCTTCCGAGTCAGGCGCGGATGTATTCAGACTTGATTACTTCCCCAACTACAACCTGCCCAATGCATACCTTGCTCAGAGCCCTCAGTTTTACAAGCAGATGGCTATGGCTTCAGGATTTGAAAAGATCTTTGAGGTGGGACCTGTATTCAGAGCAGAGAAGTCATTTACCAGCAAGCATGCCACAGAGTTTACATGTTTTGACCTGGAGTTTTCATATATTAAGTCCTTTGACGATGTTATGACTATGGAGGAGAATCT
>JAGDCK010000099.1 GCA_017958585.1 Lachnospiraceae bacterium | reverse complement strand
GAAGTGTGGAAAAGCCCTGTAGAGTCTGATAATGTATATTTTATGGAGCCTGATTACAAGACTATCGGCTGGCTGGAAGAGTATCTTTCACTCAGAATGATAAATGACAATGAAGATTATGATGCTTACGCAGATAAAATCTCGGATTTTAGTGTTGGAGCAACGGTCATAGATTCAATTGATTTAGGTGATGAGAGTAATATATTGGTTTACGGATTTAAAAACAATAATTAATATTTCTTAATAATTTCCTCAGTTTTTATTTAATTGCATTTTTTGTTATTTAGTGTATTATGAAAAAGTAAAACAAAATTTGCATAAAAAGGGCAAAATGTGCAAAGATGCATATCCTTACGATCTGCACTCATGCACTTGCCCTGAAATGAAAGCTGAGGATATATTTATGGGAAAATATTTTGGTACAGACGGCTTCAGGGGTGAAGCAAACGTTGGCCTTACGGCGGATCATGCCTACAAGATCGGCAGATTTCTCGGATGGTTATACAGACACGAAGAGGGCGAGGAGAGATGCAGGATCGTGATCGGCAAGGATACCCGTCGTTCTTCATATATGCTTGAGTATGCTCTTGCAGGAGGTATCACAGCTTCCGGAGCAGATGTTTATCTATTACATGTTACCACCACTCCTTCCGTGTCATATGTGGCGCGTACGGAAGGCTTTGACTGCGGTATCATGATCTCTGCAAGTCACAATCCATTTTACGATAACGGAATAAAGCTTATAAACGGAAACGGCGAGAAGATGGACGAAGAGACCATTTTAAAGATCGAGGATTATCTGGACGGCAAGACCCCCGAGGTTCCTCTTGCCACCCGTGACAATATCGGATGCACCGTAGACCACTCCGCAGGAAGAAACAGATACATCGGATATCTGATCTCCCTTGCAACCCGCTCCTACAAGGACAAAAAGGTGGGACTTGACTGCGCAAACGGTTCTTCCTGGATGATCGCAAAAAGTGTATTTGATGCCCTTGGTGCAAAGACCTATGTGATAAACAACAGCCCCGACGGATTGAACATTAATCTGAATGCAGGTTCCACACACATTGAGGGACTTCAGAAATTTGTCGTTGACAACGGCCTTGATGTGGGATTTGCTTTTGACGGAGACGCAGACAGATGCCTTTGCGTTGATGAAAACGGACAGGTGGTTGACGGAGACGGCATCATCTATATCTACGGAACCTATTTAAAGGAGAGAGGAAAACTTCTCGGCAACAAGGTGGTAGCAACCATCATGTCAAACTTTGGCCTGTTTAAGGCTCTTGACGATGCGGACATCGAGTATGAAAAAACAGACGTGTGCGACAAATACGTCTATGAAAATATGTCAAAAAACGGTTACAGACTGGGAGGCGAGCAGTCCGGACATATTATTTTCAAAAAATATGCCACAACCGGTGACGGAATCTTAACTGCCATCAAGATGATGGAAGTAATGCTTGAAAAGAAAATGACGCTCTCAGAGCTTGCAAAGCCTTTCAAAAAATATCCTCAGGTTCTTGTAAACGTACGAGTTCGCGACAAGGGTGAGGTAATTGCCGATGCAGATATCATGGCAAGGGTTGATGCGATCAACGCAGAACTTGGCTCAAACGGAAGAGTGCTCCTCAGAAAGAGCGGTACAGAACCTGTTATCCGTGTCATGAGTGAAGCCAGCGAAAAAGAGATCTGCAAGAAATGCGTGGATGAGCTGGTGGACATGATCAAAGCAAAAGGTTATGCAGTATAAAAACAATTTATGAGGGACGGCGATATGTCATGGGGATATGATGTTCTATCCCGTGACAGCGCCATGAATTGAAAGGATCAGATTGATATATGTGCGGAATTGTAGGATATGTAGGTAAAAAGCAGGCGGCACCCATACTGTTAAACGGTCTGGCAAAGCTTGAATACAGAGGATATGACTCTGCCGGTATCGCGGTGGAAAACAAGGGTGATAAGATCGAGGTCATAAAGGCAAAGGGCAGACTTAGCGTTCTCTCTGATATGACTGACGGCGGAAAGGCCGTAGCGGGAAACTGCGGTATCGGACACACCAGATGGGCTACCCACGGTGAACCCTCCGGAACCAATGCACACCCCCATGTCTGCAGCGACAAGACTATTGCGGTGGTACACAACGGTATCATCGAAAATTATCTTGAGTTAAAGGATAAGCTTATAAAGAACGGCGCAAAGTTCGTATCAGAGACAGATACTGAGGTTATTGCGCATCTTCTGAAATACTATTACACCGGTGACCCCATGGATGCCATCACAAAGGTCATGATGCACGTGAGCGGTTCATATGCTTTCGGAATCATGTTCCATGATCATCCCGGTGAGATCTACGCTGTGAGAAAGGATTCTCCTCTTATCGTAGGTCAGTCAAAGGACGGTAATTTCATCGCATCCGATGTTCCTGCGATCCTTGAGTATACAAGAGATGTATATTATATCCAGAACATGGAGATTTGCGTATTAAAAGAGGATTCCATCAAGTTCTACAACATCGACAAGGAGGAACTTGAAAAGGAAGTCCAGCACATCGAATGGGATGCCAAGGCTGCTGAAAAGGAAGGCTTTGAGCATTACATGATGAAGGAGATCTACGAACAGCCAAAGGCTATCACAGATACTATCGCTCCCAGGATTAAGGACGGAAAAATAGTATTCGAGGAGCTTGGTCTGACCGACGAGGAATTAAAGAGTGTGGAGCATATCGTGATCCTTGGATGCGGATCTGCTTATCACGTGGGACTTAACTGCAAATATGTGCTTGAAAACCTGACAAGGATCCCTGTGGATGTGGAGCTTGCAAGTGAGTTCAGATACAGAAATCCCATCGTACCCAAAAACACCTGCGTTATCGTGATCAGTCAGTCCGGTGAGACCGCTGACTCCCTGGCAGCTTTAAGAGAAGCTAAAAAACTTGGGGCAAAGGTCATCGCAGTTGTAAATGTGGTGGGAAGCTCCATCGCTAGAGAGGCTGATGCTACGATCTACACCTGGGCAGGTCCCGAGATATCAGTTGCCACCACAAAGGCATATTCGACACAGATGGTGGTGCTTTACATGCTTGGAATGCTGATCGGAGATCTGAAGGGCCTTATCAAAAAAGCTGATTACGAGAATCTGATCACTGAGCTTCAGTCACTTCCCGAAAAGGTTCAGAGAATATTGGACGAAAAGGAGCGTATCCAGTGGTTTGCCCACAAATATGCTGCCGCACAGGATATATTCTTTATCGGAAGAGGTATTGATTATGCCGCATGTATGGAAGGATCCCTTAAATTAAAGGAGATCTCATACATCCACTCTGAGGCCTATGCCGCAGGTGAGTTAAAGCATGGAACCATCTCTCTTATCGAGAACAATATTCTGGTGGTATCCCTTGCAACTCAGTCAGCCCTTTATGGAAAGACGGTGTCCAATATCGTTGAGGTAAAGAGCCGTGGCGCATTTGTATTTGGTGTGACAAGCGCCGGAAACTACACCATGGAGGATGTGGCAGATTTTACGGTTTATGTGCCAAAGACAAATGAACTGTTCATGACGTCTCTTACCGTGATCCCTCTTCAACTTTTTGCTTATTATGTTTCATGTGCAAAGGGTCTTGACGTGGACAAGCCCAGGAACCTGGCAAAATCCGTAACAGTTGAGTAGCTAAATATACACCGTGGGTTATCCCTGCGGACATATGATGATAAAAGCCTGCAGCAGGTTTAAAGTAAATCTTTATCCCTGTTTTGCGGGCTTTTCGTTTTTCTTAAAAAACACTTAAGTTGATTAATGCATTATCGAAATGTTATAATAAAACCGCTTATGTACGAGAGGTGTAAAATGGTTAAAAACAATGAAAAAACCTTAAAATATATAGAGTGGGGCGTCTTTTTTCTGCTCCTTTGCTTTATCTCCACAGTGACCTATACGCTCTTTATGAAGCAGGTTTACGGAGGGGGCGGCAGCGGGATCTATGAGTCTGACATGGCGGCCTACATTCTGGAGATGCAGGGTAAGGACAGCGGATTCAGTTTTCCCTATCCGATCTACTTTAAAATATCCGCTTTTTTTAATCTGTTCATGATACCTGAACGGGCAGTGTCCGTGGCGGCAATGCTATTGAATTCACTGGCGGTAGTGTTTACAAAGCTGGAGCTTGACAAGGTTGTGAAAAAATCAAAATACTCGGGGATCCTCATATCCTTCGTATCGGTGGCACTGTTTTTTGTGTCCATGCTTCACACCTTTGACCTGGTTTATATTCCCGGTATTTTCTGGAAGTATCTGGGCGTATTTACGTCAAATCCGTATCACAATGCCACATTTCTGGCGGCTCGCCCTTTTGCGGTACTGGCATATTTTAAGTTCTGCTCTCTTTTGTCTGTCTACGAGACACAAAAGCCAAAGTGGCAGGATTATGCATTGTTTTCATTGTATCTATTACTCTCCACCATGACAAAGCCAAGCTTTACCATAGTGATCGTGGCGACCGCGGGACTTGTGATGTTGTATCGACTCATTGCAAAGAGGTTTAAAAACTTTGTGCCCACTCTCCTTTTGGGACTTTGCTTTATACCGACATTTATCGATCTGCTATACCAATACAGCGGAGTGTTCGTCCCCACGGCTGAGGAAGAGATAAGGGGCATAGGTTTTTCCCTTGGAAGAGTCTGGGGAAAATATTGTGAAAACATTCCCATGGCAGTCTTTTTGGCCATCGGATTTCCTATTGTGGTACTGCTTTTTAATCTTAAAAAAATAAAGACTGACGATCATTTCAGATTTTCGTTTCAGATGTACGGCATGAGCTTTCTCATGGCTTATTTTCTGCTGGAAAAGGGTTTTAGGGAGAGGGATTTTAATTTTTCCTGGAGCTATATGTACGGCATTTTCTTTGCTTTCGTGGGCTCCGTGAAGGTGATGCTTGACAACTTAAGTGAGTTTATGGAAACAGATGCGAGCGAGAGAAAAGCTGTGGATTATCTGAGGCTTATCTTTGGAGGGGGCGCTTTCTTGGCACATCTTTTGTGTGGCGCCGTATATTTTTATCATGTGTTTATGGGAGGCAATTACAAATAAGTGAGGGCCGTGTTGGATTATTTTAAAGAAAAAAACAGAATAAGGGTTTTACTTACCGCGGTTTTTTTAGGGTCACTGCCCATCCTGGCGTGTCTTATACATGTGGGGCTTTCCGGTCACAGACTCTCAGATGTGTCACTCCTTACATCCGAGTGGAATGATGAACTGTTTTATTTTAAGCAGGTTGAGGCAATTGTTGATAACGGATTCCCAAGGGGGTATTTTGGATTTAATGAGTCCCGGGCTCTGAAGCTGTCCTTTGCGGCCTGGAGCCCTGTCTTGGTATTCCCCTGGGTGATTTGGGGCCTTATTTTCGGGTGGAATCTTTTTTCCGCTTTTGTGAGTAATATAGTATTTTTAACAATTGCGATGGTGGTTTTTGCACTTCTTGTCAGACCCACACTAAAACAGACCGGGGTTCTGACCCTTCTGTTTATGAGCTATACCACATTTGCAAGATACATGTTGTCAGGAATGCCCGAGATAATATGTTTTTCCATGCTTATCGTGTTTTACGCGGTCGCAATTAACTATTTAAACACGGGGAAAGAGAATTATAAACTCGTTATCCTCTTTGTCATGGGAAGCCTGATGACTCTTATGAGGCCCTACCTGGTACTTTTCCTGGTTCTTCCTGCATTGCTCTTATTCATGAAGAACAAAAAAGCGGGGTTATTGGTATCGGTTCCTGTGTTTGGCATTACTTTGGCAGGGTATGTAGCCATAAATCATTATCTTGGGGCAAAGTATTTTACACCGTTATTTTTTACTGACTGGGTAACTGTCTTTTTTACAGAAGGGATTGGAGCCGGCATCAGACATTTCTTTGGCACTCTTTATTACAAGGGTAAAGATTTTATCATGTATTCCGTTGCGGGAATTCAGGCAGGCGTGGCAGCAGGAGCGTATTTTTGCCTGTATCTGACTGTCATCGCCATATTTATCCGGCAGACTGTCAGGGATTTTTCCCGCAGAAAAAAGGACGGAGTAAGTAACAGGCTCATCATAGAAGCCCATTTTCTGTTTGCCTGTGTGTCGATGCTCTTTGCGCTTTTACTTATGTACAAGCTTATCGAGGGCAGCAAGCATCTGCTCACCTTTATTGCGGTGGGGCTGTTTTTGATATCTCTCATGGAGACAAAGACTTATAAAAAGCCGGTGATCATGGCTTTGGTATGCGTGTATTTTTTGATCTACAAGGCAGTCTTTCCGTACGATTACGACATATGCTTTGAGGACGAAGCCCGGTCGGAGGCGATTTCGGATTGCGGGAATACCCTGAATGAGCTGATAGCGATTGATAAGGATGCAGAGATCTCTTTTGATAATACTGTTATCTGGCTTTTATCCGAGGGAGAAGAAGAGGAGAAAATACCGCTTAAATGGCAATATCTGTACGCAGTTCCAAAGGGAATGGGTATCAACTGCTGCGAATATGAGTATGTGTCGGGTAATTTTGAAAACATTAAATCTGCCTATATTGCAGTGCCCACGGGGGGAGAAACAGCCGCAAAATGCGAGGCAAAAGGGTGGAAACTTCTGTGGAGCGACTGTGAGGTCACCTTTTATGAGAAGGATTGATTAACGCTTGAAATAAATGTTATAATGTGAAGTAGGGTCTAATGCAGAAAACAGGAGGGAAAAAATGTATATTCTTCCACAGCCAACCGTTTACAAAGAAAATGACGGAGAATTCGTCATCAGATATTTATCGGGAATCGTCATCGATGAGTTTATGAACAGCGAGCTTAAAAACAGCGCATGGGATCATGCGGGGCTTTTGAAGCTTGAGCTTGAGCAGACCATCGGTTTTCAGGTTGATATCAAGGAGGAGAGTCTCATGGAGACCACCTTCGATATCTGTCTTGTTGAGAATACGGCTTTATTAAAAGAGGAGCAATATACCATAAATGTTACTCCGGAAAAGATATTTATATGTGCGGGAACAGGTACCGGATTTTTATACGGAATTCAGACCATGCGTCAGATCATCCGAAATTGTGGCGCCATTATTCCCTGTCTTGAGATAGAGGATGAGCCCGAGATCGCTGTCAGAGGCATATCCTACGATACCACAAGAGGCAGGATCCCCACCTTAAAAGAATTAAAAAAACATGCGGATTTCTGCAGTTTTTACAAGATAAATCAGATGCAGCTCTATGTGGAGCACAGCTATATGTTCAGAAACGAGGAGCCTGTGTGGTGCTCTTCAACCCCTCTTACCGCAGAGGAGATCATTGAACTTGATGATTATTGCAGTGATCTGAATGTGGAGCTGGTGCCTTCGCTTGCAAGCTTCGGACATCTCTATGAGGTATTAAGAAACCCTAAGTTTTCACAGTTTTGTGAGATCGAAGGGTCTGATAAGAAGCCTTTCTCGCTGGTTGAGAGGATGGGGCATTATACAATAGATGTGTCAAACGATGAGGCTTTCGATTTTTTGACAGGCAGGATTTATGAATTTATGAGCCTGTTTCGATCAAAGCACTTTAACATCTGCGCCGATGAGACTTTTGATCTCTGTAAGGGAAAGAGTAAAGCCCTCGGTGACAAATACGGCGTCAGAAGAGTTTATGTGGATTATCTAAAGAGACTTTGCGACTTTGTGGTCAAAAACGGCTGCGTGCCAATGTTATGGGGAGAGGTCCTCATCGAAGAACCGGAACTTATTCACGAGCTTCCCGAGGGCAGCATTGTGCTGAACTGGGAGTACAGCCCTGTCGTAAAGGAAGATAATATAAAGAAACTGACGGATGCGGGAATAGAAAATATTTATCTCTGCCCCGGAGTTCAGAACTGGAATCATCTCATTAACCGCCATGCCGATGCATACAAAAATATTCGGGGTATGTGCGAGAATGCTCACAAATACAGGACTCTTGGCGTATTGTGTACCCGCTGGGGAGACCTTGGAGACATTGCCCATCCCGAG
>JAGDCK010000009.1 GCA_017958585.1 Lachnospiraceae bacterium | reverse complement strand
AGCGATCTTTGTAAAGCCCGTTGCTTCCTTGGCCAGGGCTTTTGGTGCGCGTTTTCCTGTGATTGCCAGATACGCATAATCAGATGACTTAGCCACAAAGCCTGTGTTTTTATCCTCCAGGGTCTTTGTGAAGGTGTACTGCATCTGGGCCTTGTTCTGGACATTCCTGAATACGATAT
Source organism: Lachnospiraceae bacterium (assembly GCA_017958585.1). GTDB lineage: Bacteria > Bacillota > Clostridia > Lachnospirales > Lachnospiraceae > RGIG10340. The sequence continues at coordinate 11,848 of JAGDCK010000009.1, read as the reverse complement.
TGGATGAATCCCAGACCATGATTCCCTGATCAAAGGATTTGTAAACTGAAACCACCCTGAAGAGGTAGTAATTAACCACTTCGATATTTCTGCAGCCCACGATCTCCATGGGCAGGCACTCCAGGCCCTCCGCCTTCTCCTCTTCCGTCTGAAGACCGTAAATATTGAAATTCGCCACATTGTGAAGCTTTATCTCATGGCGCACATGATGCTCCAGTGAGATCTGATACATTCTGCTTCTGGTGGAAGTATTGGTGATGGCAATTCCTGCCTCCGCATATGGTGAAGCCGACCAGATATCCTTGAAGGTTCCGCCGCCTCCCTCCGTAATCCAAAGGCTTGAATACTGAAAATCCCATACTCTGTCGGGATCGAAATCCCCGGTTCTTGTGGGATTGTAGATCTGTGCAAAAGGATTTCTGCCATCCCTGAACATTATGCCGTGGCCGCCCATAAACTTCACATCGTTTAGATATGAACCCTCACCCGCTCTCCATCTGAGGCCGCAGGCCTGAGGATTCTTTCCGGCGGTGTCTATACCGATACCGTTTATGATTACGTGACTGCCTTTAAGCGTATCCACCACAGGCCTTGGAATACCAAAGCCCTCAAAGGCTTCCTCATCATCCTCGATGACGATCTGAGTGGTGATCGGTGACAAACCGATTAGGCACGTATTTGCGCCCAGTGTCACCGTATCGCTTACCTTGTAAATTCCCTGGGGTAAAAACAGCACTTCCTCGGAAGCAAAAGCTTTTCTCAAAGCCTCCGTATCGTCTGTCTTTCCATCTCCCACAGCGCCGTACTTTTTAACGGATACCCACTTTGACATATCGGGCAGTTCCGGAATATCCGAACGTAAATTTATGGAATCAGCGACAGCTCTGTCGCCCTTAAATGCCCTGAACTGCTTCTCTTCTTTAAAAAGAGCATTCTCTGCGATGTCAGAGCACATATACCCTGCGATATATTTGTCGATCACAGTATTACAGTTGAGATTAAGTTTAACCCTCTCATCCGCTCTGTTAATAAGTGTGGGACAGTCAACGCAGAGAACGTTTTTAAGGTTAGTCTGCTGCACCACATTTTTACTCTCATAGGAAGTGATCACCGTATCCGAGATATTTGCAAAAATACAATCCTCCAGATAAAGCTTCTCCCAGGTTTCCTTCACATAGAGGTCAAAGGCCTTGGGTGTATCGGAAATACGTAATCTAAATCCGGTAAAACCTGTGGTGGTAGTAAGGATCGCTGTATCCCTCTGACCCTTAAATACACTGTCCAAGAGGACAAAAGGCCATCCCGGGGAAGTCATCCTGCAGATAAGGCCGTATTTTCCGCCCTCAACAGTGAGATCCTCCATCTCGTTTCCCACATCATAAATGGCAGCAAGTCCTGTTCCCAGATCAAAATGACAATGATTGATAAAACCGTGCTGAGCAAAATGAGCTCTGATGCACACTGCCATGGGGTGATTGCCGTCGATACGAAAGTCTATATTTGACAGAGCACTGTAAAAAGTGCCTGCATTTGCATCCCTGGTGTCTTCCTTGTCCATATCCCTGTCGCCGATAAACCACAGCATGTAATTGGCGCCGGGATAACCCTTAAAATAAAACTCAGACCCAACTGCCTCGCTGTCCCCGTCAAAAAAGGGCGCGCTTTCAGGAATATAAAAAACAGGTCTCTTTTCACCATATCCGATAAGCCTTACCGAAGGAGGTATCTTTACATTTTTTGCAATTGGGTACTCACCCTCGGGGATGTAGAGATTTCCATAGCACTGCTCCTCCACAAGGCGCTTTATGGCTCCCTGCAAAATATCACTGACATCCTCCCTGTTTTCCATAAGTTCCGGAAAGTTTTCGGGAGTAAAAAAGATCCCCATCTCATCTTCGAATTTTTCCCTATATACAGATTTTCTGCCTGTCCACATAAGTCGAAACCTCCTTAAATCCGTGATCCTAACAGATTTAAAATCTATTTAAATCCTCGAACTATACCCATTATTTTTGCTTTTTATTCAAGATCAAAATAAATCCGACCCCAACTATTATTATACCACCTAAAACGAAAGCCCACACAGGAATATCCGCAAGATTAAAACATCTCACGTTGATCCACATCTGATTTGCCTTGACCCCCGTCTCCTCATCAAAGCATTTCATGATGGCGCTTCGCCTGATGACATCCTCCGAGGGGTACTGGGCACCAAGCTGCCTGTCAAGCTGCTCTGCCGGAACCGTTAATACGTAATCCTCGCTGTCCTCATCCTCTGTGAAAAAGTATGACAGATCATAGTCCACCACATCTTCCTCATCCTCCTCTGCGCCGAAAGCCCAGTCGATGTAATCCAGGATTATATTGCTCTCGCCGCCGGAGATAACCGAAGTGTATCCAATATAATACATATTTCTCACTGCATTTTCAGGCATGGACAAAAAGTTTACAAATGCCTCAGCCGCATGCTGTTTTTCCTTATCTTCGCCGATTCCTGCCTTTAGCATGGTCCATGCATCAAAATAGAGATTCGTGGACTCCATGGGCGCCTGAAAAGCCAGATAATAATCATCCTCCTCGGCCTGATCCATAGCATAAACCGCATCTCCCGACCACTGCATATTTGCAACCACTTTTCCCGTGATCATGTCGGCCTTACCGGAATCCGTCTCAAAGGAATATACATTGTTTCCCGCTTCCTTCAGGAAAGCCAGCGCCTCAGAAAGAGTCTCATCGGACATATCATTCATCTCCTCAAAAAGCCTCTCATGATAGTCTTCAGCATTTACAAATTCCTCGGAAGTAAGCAGATCGCTTTTTATCGCTCCCACAGCGCCAAAAAGTGAGTCACGCACATTATCCTTGATGGTTATCTGCCTCTTGTAGGCGGGATCCGTCATGAATTTCCAGCTGGAAACCTCCTCCTTTGACACCACATCCGGATTATACAAAAATCCTGTGACGCCCCACATATATCCTGCAGCATAGCGGTTCCACTTTTCACCGTTTATCTCATTTTCCTCGAAAGCCCTTTTGATAAAGGGACTTACGCCCTTTGCGTAATAATTTTCCTCCACAGACTCATCGAAAAACTCATCGGAATAAGGCACCAGTTTCCCCTCGGTCATAAGCTTCATAAACATATACTCCGAAGGACATACCAAATCGTACACATCACCGATGGTGAGCATATTGTAGAGCTCCTCGTTGGTACCAAAACAGCTGTACTCGACTTCCACTTTTTTTCCATAGGTCTCGTAGTACCACTCCTCAAAGTCATCAACCAATGAGTTTTCACCGATGATATCAGCGTCAGGAAGCTCGATCAGTTCATCCTCTTCCCAGTCTCCCTCATCGATGTACTCCTCCCAGCTGCAGACCCTTAAGGTTACGGTTTCGTCGTTTTCCTTTGCATAAGCTTTCTCCGGAAAACCGATCCCTGAAACCAAAAGTCCCAAAGCCAGTGACAAACACAGGGCTTTTTTATTTATTTTCTCGATTTTCAAAGTCAAATTATTCTTTCTCATACCCTTGCCTTCTCTCCTGCGGGATCGTCCTTCTTTTTGCTCATGTAATTCATGCAAAATACGATCAAAAATACCAGCACAAAGATGATGGTCGACAGTGCCCAGAGAGCAGTCTTTATCTCAGTCTGAGATCCCTTTGTGGCATTTACCACATATGTTGAGATCGTATCGAAGGTCGCAGGCTTTGTATATGTTGCCACGAAATAATCATCAAGAGAAAGTGTCACCGCAAGACCAAAACCGGATATGATTCCGGAGAGGATCTGAGGGATCACCACCCTTGACAAAGCAACCGCAGGGCTCGCGCCAAGGTCCATTGCCGCCTCGTAGATACTGGGGTCAAGCTGCTTTAACTTGGGCATGACGGACAGATATACAAAGGGTGCAGACAGGATCACGTGACCTGCTATCAGGGGCACATAGGAATCCTTGTTTATGCCAAATACGATAACCAGTAAAATACATGTTGAAAAACCTGTCACCACATCCGCATTTACTACAGGGATCTGATTCACTGTCGATATAAAGTTTCCGGCGCCTTTTTTTGAATAAAAAGAACCGATTGCTCCGAAAGTTCCCAGTAATGTTGCTATCACAGCGCTCACAAGAGCAAGCATAACCGACCCGAAAATCATCTCTGCCAGCTCAGGCGTCGTAAAGAGCGTCACATAATTTTGAAGTGAAAAGCTGCCGCTCTGTCCGATCGTGGTTGCATCCGTAAAGCTGTATACCGCCAGGATGAGAATCGGAGCATATACAAACAAAAGCGCAATTATCACAAATGCAGTTCTGACTATTTTCTTACTTACACTGCTCACAGAAGGGCACCTCCTCTCGCATTTGCATCCTCCGCATCACCGTTTGTCAAAATGGTGAAGACACAAATGATAAGTAAAAGCACCAGCGCGATCATGGATCCGTTGTGCCAGTCATAAGCTGAGAAGTAGCTTCCGATCAGGCTTCCCATGATATACGTACTGTTATAGAGCATATCAAGCACCACGTAATTGGTCATGGCAGGCAAAAATACCATGGACACACCGCTCACAATTCCCGGAATGCTGAGGGGCAAAGTGATCTTTAAAAATGCGGTGAGATCCTTTGCGCCAAGATCCTTTGCGGCTTCCAATAAGCTCCTGTCAAGCTTTGTAAGGGTGGTATAGATCGGCAGGATCATAAATGGCAGGAAATCATAACTCAGTCCTATCACCGAATTTAAAAACGGGTAAAAAGCCAGGTTACCTTCAATGGCATTTAAAATCTCCTTCATGGCCGTGATCCTGAGTGTAAAGTTGATCCACATGGGCATTACAAAGATCATCAGTACCACATTTTTAAATTTCCATTTGGATGAAGCCAGAAAATACGCTGTTGGGTATGCGATAAAGAGGCACACCACCGTGGTCACAAATGCCAGGGCAAAGCTGTAAAAAAGCGTGCCCAGCGTATTCGTATCCGTAAAGAAATTCAAAAAATTAGCTAATGTAAATCTGCCCGTGGCATCGGTCAGTGCATAAAAACCGATGACCAAAAGCGGCAATATGACAAATATTATCAAAACCAGACTGTAGGGAATTGCCAGCTGTTTTCTGGAAAATGTGATCTTCAATTTTAGTTACCTCACTGTTACCCTATTTTTTAAGTTCAAAATGAAGCTTGTCCTCGGGAAGGATCAGACCAACCTGGTCCTCCAAGTTCCACAGATACTCATCGTCAACGATTATGTCGTGACCCTCCTCGGTTCTCACCACGTAACTGTAATGGTCACCCTTGTAAATGAGGTTTATGATCTGACCGTCTATAAGTCCCTGATCCCTGTCATCCGTCATGTCGATGTCGCCGGGTTCGATGGATGCGATAACCTTAAGCGATTCAGGATCCACCACCTCGCCACGCTGATTAACGAGGACTTCCTCCTCCATTCTGGAGCCGGGAATAAGCTTTGTGAGATCACAGTGAATGGTCTCGCCGTTAAATTCCAGATTGTACCATTTGTCCACGGTACACTCAAATGTGGTGGTGTTTTTCTCTGCGATCATGATATGGATTCCGTCGGGATCAAGCTTAATTCCCACGGGATCTCCCACCTCGGGAGTCTTTGTGGACTGGATCACGATCTCGTTCTTACCGCACTCGACGGTTATCTCATAGTGGATTCCCTTAAAAGTAACTGCGGTAACCACACCTGAAACGGTGCCCTCGCCCACTTTCGTGAGGATCACATCCTCGGGGCGTACCACCACGTCAACCACGGTACCCACACTCACATCATCCACACAGTCGAATTCGCCTCCGCAGAAACGAACCTTCTTTTCGCCCGTCATGATACCGCGGAAGATATTGCTGTCTCCGATAAAGTCGGCCACGAACGCATTCTGAGGCTCGTTGTAGATGTCCTCGGGAGTTCCGATCTGCTGTGTCTTTCCCTCGCTCATTACCACGATCTTGTCAGACATGGTGAGGGCTTCCTCCTGATCGTGAGTTACATATATAAATGTGATGCCAAGACGCTCATGCATGTTCTTAAGCTCTATCTGCATCTCTTTTCTCATCTTTAAGTCAAGGGCACCAAGGGGCTCGTCCAGGAGCAGTATCTCAGGCTCATTTACCAGGGCTCGTGCGATACCAACCCTCTGCTGCTGACCACCGGAAAGAGTGGAAACACGTCTGTTTTCAAATCCTTCCAGATCCACCATCTCCAGAACTTCCTTCACCTTTTTCTCGATGACGTCCTTGGGGAGCTTCTTTATCTTGAGGCCGACGGCGATATTTTCAAAAATATTCATATGGGGAAAAAGGGCGTAACGCTGGAACACAGTGTTTATCGGCCTTTTGTTTGCAGGCACCTTTGTGATGTCCTCTCCGTCAAGCAGGATCTCTCCGCTAGTGGGCATATCAAAACCTGCGATCATACGAAGTGTGGTCGTCTTGCCACATCCCGAGGGACCGAGGAAAGTTACGAACTCTCCCCTCTTAATCTCCAGATTAAAATTGTCCACTGCGATGAATCCGTTGTCATCAAAACGCCTTGTGATATTCTTCAGTTCAATAATGTTTTCAGATTTTCCCTGCATAACTTGCGCCCTTTCAAATTCCTGAATTTCCGTTATGTATCCTCTTTAAAAATATGTCACATTAAAGCATTGATACATACCGCTTAATTTTATAATTTTTTCCCGCAAAACGCAATGATTTAACCACATAATTACAATAAAATAAACACAGATCAAACACGCTTCATCTGTGTTTTTCAGTCGCCGGAAATCTACCCGGGAAACTTTGGCAGTTGCCTTACTCGTTGCAAAAAAATCCCGAATCCTGCTATTAAGGATCCGGGATTATTCTTACTCAAGACATTCTTTTAAAGTTTTGATCAGATTGTTGATATTTATGGGCTTTGACAGATGCGCGTTCATGCCCACTTCCTTTGATTTTTCCTTGTCAGTGTCAAAGGCATTGGCCGTCATGGCAATGATGGGTATATTGGCAAGTTCCTTGTTTTCAAGGCTTCTGATGATCTCCGTTGCCTTGTATCCGTCCATATACGGCATCTGAATATCCATCAGGATAAAGTCGTAGTAACCGGGCTCGGATTTGTATACCATCTCGGTTGCAAGAGCTCCGTCGTCCGCTTCCTCCACGATAAGGCCCTGATCCTTTAACAGGTCGCTGGCGATCTCTCTGTTAAGCTCGTTGTCCTCAACTAAGAGCACTCTCCTGCCAAAAAGTGAGATGCCATCCAGATTCTTGTCGGATATCTTGTTCTTGCCGGAATTTTTCCTGCCGCTGTTTAATCTAAACTCAAATGATATCGTAACCTTCGTGCCGTATCCAAGCTCCGACTCGATATCAACAGTTCCGCCCATCATCTCCACCAGATTCTTTGTGATTGACATTCCAAGGCCCGTGCCCTGAATACCGCTAACGGTGGAGTTTCTCTCCCTTGAAAAGGCTTCGTAAATGTGATTTGCAAACTCCTTTGACATGCCGATGCCATTGTCTTCAATGATAAATTTATATGCACCGTAACCGTCCCTCGGTGTGTGATTCTCATACAGATAAAGAGTTACCTTGCCTCCGGGCTTTGTGTATTTTACGCCGTTACTGAGGACATTTAAGATAACCTGCTCCACATGGAGAATATCCGCATACACATTGGTGTGAGAGATCTTTCCCATCTCCAGAGAAAGGGCGATATTGTTTTCCGTGGCAGCGCCCTTTGCTATGGTCATGACGCGCTTTGCGATATCCTTTACGTTGCAGGCACTCTCATCGATGATGACCTTGCCGCTCTCGATTCTGGACATATCAAGCACATCATTTATAAGCTTTAACAGATGGTTTCCGGAGACCTCGATCTTTTCAAGGCAGTCCGAAACCCTCTCTTTATCATCCACATATTTTCTCGCCATGGATGTGAATCCCAAAATGGCATTCATGGGAGTTCTGATATCGTGGCTCATGTTAAAAAGAAATGAAGTCTTTGCTTCGTTTGCCGCCTGGGCATCGTTTCTTGCTTTTTCCAAAAGCTTTACCTGCTCCATCTCTTTTCTCATGAGGGCGTCCACGTTCTGAACCGCAAAGAGAAACCTCATTCCGTTCTCACCGTCCGCGATACGTAAGAACTTACCCTGACAGAATTTCACAATGCCATGGATTGTCTTTCTGTAATCGAAGGTAAACTCATTCTCCTCATTAAGGCGCTTTAGGATATTGTCCTTCTGCACCGTTCTCTCAAACATCTCCACGTCATCCTTGAACACATGGGTGGTGTCAAGGTCCAGGATATGAGCATAGAAATTCAGTTTTTCATACTTTGTGATCCGTCCCTCCATCTCCTCGTTATTTAATCTGACGGGGCTGAAGTGACCGGTGGTGGCATCCACCACGATAACGGATTCATAGTCGGAAGCCAGGATATTTATGAGATTCAGATTCCTCTTTCTCTCATCCTCTTTTTTTACCACCTTCGTGATGTCATACATGATGGTAAGAGCGAGGATATCACCGTTTTTCCTGTCTTTTGACAGAAGGAACATCTGGCGATAACACTTGTCCTTCCCGTCATCGTCCTTGCTCCAGAAAGTAACTTCCTTGACCGTGTCGTTTTTTTCAAAAGATTTGATCAGATTCTCACGGCTCACACTCTTTAAGAACTCGCCGTCGGGATTTATGATCATGTGGTCGTTCCACCACTGAATAAACTCGGAGTATTTGTAGGGCTTTTTTAATCCCGGAATGTCCAAGACTTTCTGGGGCGAATCCGCATTTCCCGTGTACTCATATACGTCGCCCTTTATAATGTCCCTCGAGAGGTTTAACTCGAAATGTCCTGTGGAGTCCGCGTCGATGGCGCTTCTGTAGATCTCCTCCTTCTGTTCGTGGTCCACCTTTATCAGATATTCATATTCCTTTGTGATATTAAAGGTAAAGATCAGAACAGCTCCCGCCATGAAACCGATGGAAATGAAGGGAAGTTCCAAAAACAGGAGGGACAGACATGTGCACACCACCGGGAAGATTGCAAATGCAAATACGGTCTTAAGCCTCTCTTTTCTGTACTCGTCCCTCTCTCTGTAGAAACGATAAACAGTGACAACAGCCGAAAAAATGTATGCCAAAAGCTCCAGCCCGATAAGCACCGCAAAATGCTTTCCAACCGTATATTCGCCGTTTTTAATTGTAAAAATTGACTGAGTGAAAATATTGATGATAAGAGTTAAGATCTGAGCGCCGTAAATGACATATTTTGTTGCAACCGTGGTTATGGATTTCTCGTACTTTTCACCGAGATAATGAAGTGTGTAACCAACCCAGAAACATGAAGTGGTGCAGGCAGAAAAATGCAGGATAAAAGAAGACAGATATGCGAAGACAACCGTGCAATCAAGGCCTCCCTTCATGAACGTTCCCCAGACTGCATCCCACACAGCAAAAAACAGGGCAGCATTTAACAGCCTGTCGAATTTCACATCCCTGTTTTCCTTGTCCTTTTCAAGGAGGTACATTCCCCTTTTTATGATAAAGATTAAGCTGGCACAGATAACTGCACCGCTGACATAAGAAGTTGCAACCATATTTTACCCCGATTCCCAAATCTAAAACGATGTGTAGTACTATTTTATCACCACTATATTCAAAATTCCAATAATATTATGCAAAAAAGTTCCGGTTTCTGAAAATAAATTCCAGAAACCGGACTTCCCATCTTATTAGTACTGCAATATTCAGTTTTTAATATATTGAAGTAAACGCGAGGTCAGTCACCCGTAAGACTTAGTTAACCATCACGAATCTCCACTGCTGATTAGCCTGGCCCTGGTAGGTCCACTGCTGTACGTTTCCGCCGCTTGATGTAGACCATTCAGCCACATCAAGACCCTTGCCGGAATACTTGTTGATAATGGAGCTGTATCCGTCACCCAGATCAGTGATCCACCATCTCTGATTGTCTGTATTGTTGTTATCCCAGATAATGAGATTTCCGCCGTCTGCTGTAGACCAGCCGCCCATATCAAGAGCCTTGCCGTGAAGCACGGAAGTGATCACAAATGATGAATCGGAATTCATCGTAACCTCAAATATCTGAGCGTTTGTGCCATTGTTTTCCCACTGCTGTACATTGGTTCCGCTGGCAAGATTTGCTCCTGCAACATCAAGGCACAATCCGCTGTGACGGCTAAAAATCCTGTATCTTGCTTTTTCTACAATGATACTGGATACTCTGTCGTTCCAGTCGGATCCGATCCAGGAAGTATTTCCTGTAATGACCTTTGTGGCACCGGAGAAATTGTCATCGGCGTAAAGTGTTACCTTGTAACCGAAGGGAACCTTGATGGATGAGAGATCATCGTTTCTGAATCCCTTTGCAATAAGTGATGACAGGTTGTATCTTCCAAGTCCCAGAGAAGCGCTTCTGCCGCCGAAGTTGATATCCTGATATACATAGATATCACCGCTTGCAGTGTTGTTTCCTGAGCCACCGTTGTTGCCTGATCCGCCGTTATTTCCTGAGCCGTTATCAGGTCTGGGTGTATTTGAATGATAATTTAAATTATCCTGATATACACGAATATAATCCACCTTCATGGTCTTGGGGAACATGTTGTTGTCGATGTTGAATCCGGGCCAGTTGCCTCCCACAGCCACATTGAGGAGGAAGAACATACCTTTGTGGAATTCCTCTGTGTTTCCTGTGTTGCCGCCGATGTAGATCTCATGATACTTCACGCCATCCACATACATTCTGATGTACTGATCATCCCAATCCATCACATAATTGTGGAACTGAGTGATGTCGAAGTATGCAGATGAGTTACCATACTCGGCATGGCCGTTGGAATCCCAGTGACATGTACCGTAAACTCTGTTCTCTGCATTGATGGCTTCGATGATATCGATCTCACCACATGCAGGCCAGCCTACGGAGCCGATGTTCTGTCCCAGGCACCAGAAAGCAGGCCAGATACCGCTTCCCGAAGGAAGTGCGATCCTTGCTTCCACATGACCATAAGTGAAATAGAACTTGTCCTGTGTCTTTAATCTGGCAGATGTGTAATTGTAGCCATTATAGTTTTCTTTTCTGGCTGTAATGGTAAGTACACCGTTTGATACGGACACATTGGAATTTCTGTCTGTGTAATACTCTAACTCGTTATTACCCCAGCCGCCTGATCCATTGCCGATCTCTGCCGTCCACTTGTTGGTGTCCAAGCTATTACCATCAAACTCGTCACTCCATACAAGTGTTGAAGAACTTGTGGCTGCGTAACTTGTGAAGCTACCTACCCCCATAGGTGCAAGCACAACGCAGGCGCACATAGCAACCGCACTAACAGTCGCTACTAATCTGTTTCTTAACCCCATGTAAAGAAACCTCCTTTTTATTTTTGCCACTCTCGTGACAGCCGGTTTCACCGGCAAGAAAAATTCTACTATTCCTTGGGCACTTTAGCAATGAAATCAAGTGTTATTAAATAATCTTTGTAAAAACTGCACAAGTTTGGCATGGGTGAAATTGGAGGCTAGTGATAATCAGGGGGGACTTTCTTATCCGCATTTCACTCTCCAACACCTCTTTCCTCGCCTCTGTTTTGCGGATAAGACCTCTCTCGCCACCCCTTCTTATCCGCATTTTCCTCTCCAACACCTCATTCCTCGGCTCTGTTTTGCGGATAAGACCTCTCTCGCTACCCCTTCTTATCCGCATTTCCCTCTCCAACACCTCATTCCTCGGCTCTATTTTGCGGATAAGACTTCTCTCATCCCACTATCTTATCCGCATTTCCGACCATGGCACGCTAGAGGTATATTTAGTCGGT
>JAGDCK010000098.1 GCA_017958585.1 Lachnospiraceae bacterium | reverse complement strand
GGGAAAGACCACCACCATCGCAAAGGTTGCCAGCAGCTATTCCGTGGAGGAAAAGAAAAAGATAGCACTTCTTACCGCGGATACCTACAGGATCGCAGCCGCAGAGCAGCTTAGAACCTACGCCAATATCCTTGAGGTTCCCTTCAGAGTGGTATATACATCGGAAGATATGAAAAATGCCATCTCCGATTTCAAGGATTATGATTATATCTTTGTGGATACAGCAGGTCATTCCCATCAGAATGCGGATCAGCTGGGCAATATGAAAGAGCTTCTTGATGCCGCAAAGGAAGTTGCTGACACGGAGATCTTTTTGGTGCTTTCAGCCACCACAAAATACAGGGATCTGTTAAAGATTGCAGATACCTACAAGAGCATCACAGACTACAGATTGATATTTACCAAGCTTGACGAGACTTCCTGTGTGGGTAATCTGCTTAATATCAAGCTCTTTACCGACGCAGCCATTTCATATGTTACCTACGGACAGAATGTACCCGATGATATCGAGGCATTCAATGCCCAGAAAACAGTCAAGCAGCTTCTCGGAGGTAAACATTGATGGATCAGGCAGAACAGCTTAGAATTATAAAAGCAAACAATCAAAAGGTTCAAAGACCGCTTGCCAGGGTTATCACTGTCACCAGCGGTAAGGGAGGAGTGGGTAAATCAAACACCTCCATCAACCTTGCCATTCAGTTTCGTAAGATGGGCAAGCGCGTCATCATTTTGGATGCGGACTTTGGCCTTGCAAATATCGAGATAATGTTTGGCGCGGTTCCAAAGCACAATCTTTGCGACCTTATTTACCAGGGTAAAAACATCAAGGAGATCATTACCTGGGGTCCCATGGAAGTGGGCTTTATATCAGGCGGAAGCGGAATCGCGGGAATGAGCAACTTAAGCAGGGATTATCTGACTTATATCATTCAGAACCTTGCGGAGCTCGACGCCATAGCGGACATTATCATAGTGGATACGGGTGCGGGAATCGCCGATGCGGTTTTGGAATTTCTGGTGGCAAGCGGAGAGATACTCCTTGTCACAACTCCGGAACCCACATCCATAACGGATTCCTATTCACTTTTAAAGGCTCTTTACAGACATCCCAGATTTAAATCCGAGATGACCAAGGTAAAGATGATCGCCAACAGAGTTGACAAAGAAAACGACGGAGTGGTGCTGTTCAACAAATTAAATGCCGTTGTTGCAAGATATTTAAAGATTCCCATGACTTTTTTGGGAAGTGTTCCTCAGGATGACAAACTGGCAAAAGCCGTGATGCAGCAGATGCCCGTTTCTATCCAGACACCGGCTGCAAAATCCAGCCTGGCCTATGAAAAGATAGCCTTAAGGCTCCTTGACAAGGAAGAGGAACTGAAACAGCCCAAGCGCGGAATGGCTGCATTTTTCTCCCATATCGTCACAGGAAAATAAACATCAGAGGTGAGAGTAATTGTTATCTAAATTTATCAAAGAAGGTGACCGTATCGAGATCACTCCAATGGAGGCGGCAGAGAGTAACGGTGAACTCAGGATCAGAAAATACATAAGCAGGGTGGAGACCATAGTAAATGAAGACACCATGGAGATCGCAATGCCCATGGAGCAGTCAAAACTCATATTGCTGCCGGTGGACGGGGAGTTTAACCTCACCATATACGCCGAAAAAAATCTGTTCCAATGCTTTGTAAGGATAACTGACAGATACAAATCCAACAACCTCTACATGCTGGTTGTGGAGCTTACAAGCAATCTGAGAAAAGTTCAAAGAAGAGAATTCTACAGATACAGTTGTGCACTGGAAATGGCTTCACGGACGCTTGAGGAGGAAGAAATCAGGGCAATAGAGAGTAAGATCCCGTACACTCTGCAACCGGGACTACCCTTAAAGCGAAGCGTCATAGTGGACATAAGCGGAGGGGGACTCAGATTTATCTCCAATCATCAATATGAGATAGGAAGCCTGCTGTATTGCAGTTATTATCTCTTAAAAGACGGGGAAAAGAAGCTTTACGAAGTGACCGGAAGAGTCCTTGCGGTAAAGGAACTGGAGAACCGTCCGGGAACATTTGAACACAGAGTTGAGTATTACAACATCAATTCAGATACAAGAGAAGAAATTATCAGATTTATTTTCGAAGAAGAACGAAAAGAGAGAAGAAAACAAAATGGATGATAAAAATTTCAAAAAAATTTTAGTTGTTGATGATTCTGCACTTATGAGAAGAGTGCTTTGTGATATAATCGATTCTGATAAGAGATTCCAAGTCGTTGACAAAGCGACAAACGGCTATGAAGCATTCGACCTTCTCAGCAGAAACAAGTATGACGCGGTTGTACTGGATGTGAACATGCCCAAGATGAACGGGCTGCAGCTTCTGGAAGAACTTCGGAAATACAAGATTCAGGCGAAGGTAATGATGGCCAGCACGGATACCAGCGAAGGCGCAAAGACAACATTGGATGCACTGGAACTGGGAGCCCTGGACTTCATCCATAAACCCATAAATGCTATCGATTGCCGAAACGATGAGTTTGTCACAAGTTTTCTGGAGACTTTATCCGCAGTAGCGGACTCGGCTCCCCAGAGCTTCGTTAGCAAACAGAAGCGTCTCGAAAATCAGGTCAGCACCGTAAAGGTTATGGATCTGGCAAAGAAACATGCCGCCGTCATTCCCGGAAAGAAAGCAATAGCGATTGCAAGCTCCACCGGCGGACCGAAAGCTTTGATGGCCCTCATACCCATGATCCCCAAAGAGATCGATGCACCGATCGTCATCGTTCAGCACATGCCAAAGGGCTTTACGCAGACACTTGCGGAGAGGCTTGACGGTATGAGCAAGGTTTCCGTAAAGGAAGCCGGCGAGGGAGATGTCCTTGAAAAAGGTCATGTCTATATCGCCAGGGGCGGAAGCCATCTGAATATTGTGAAAAATCAGAGAGGTCAGGAGGTAATCAAATATTCGGATGAACCCATGAGAGAGGGTGTTAAGCCCTGTTCCAATTATATGTACGAATCCCTGGCGGATTCGGAATATGACAATATCTTATGCGTGGTATTGACCGGAATGGGAGCTGACGGAACCGTTGGTATTGGAAATCTTAAGAAAAGCAAAAAGGTTCGTGTACTTGCCCAGGACGAGGAGAGCTGTACCGTATTTGGAATGCCAAAGAGCATCATCAAATCCGGATATGCGGATCAGATCGTTTCATTGGACAACATGGCCCAGGAAATTGTGTTAAATGTCGGACTGAATTCCTAAAATCAAATGGCCCAAAAGGCAGAATGGAGGACATATGGACGTCAATCAGTATCTTGAGATTTTTCTTGATGAAACAAAAGAACATTTGCAGAACTTGAACACCAGGATCCTTGAACTCGAGCAGGATGCCGAGAACATGGATACCATCAACGAGATTTTCCGTGCGGCTCACTCTTTAAAGGGTATGGCCGGAACCATGGGATATAAGAGAATGCAGAATCTGACCCATGATATGGAAAATGTATTTTCTGAGGTCAGAAACGGCACCATCAAGGTTCAGCCGGAAATGATTGATATTCTTTTTAAGTGCCTCGATGCCTTGGAGGAATACACAGACAACATTCAGAATAATGCCGATGAGGGAACAAATGACAACGCTCCCATCATCAAGCAGCTTAATGACATCATCAATTCCAAAAACAGCGGCGGCGCAGCACCTGCGGCAGCACCCGCTGAGGAAAAGAAGGAGGAAGCTAAGGAAGCTCCCGCCGGAAGTAAATGGTATGATATCGCCCTTGACAATCATCAGATCACAGTCCTCGAAGAGGCAAAGAAAGAGGGCAAGAAGATATACGGAATCAACGTTCTCATCCAGGAGAGCTGTCTGTTAAAGGCAGCAAGAGCCTTCCTTGTTTTCAAGGCTGTTGAGGAGAAGGGTGAGATCATCGTATCAGAGCCCAGCGCTCAGGACGTTGAGGATGAAAAATTCGACAGAGACTTTACATTGATCGTCGTATCGGACGCAAGCTTCGACGACATCAAAAAAGTTATCTCAAATGTTTCCGAAATCGAAGCAGTCACAGGTGAAGATCTTGTTCTTGAAAAGACCAGGAATTATCAGGCTGCAGACAATGCACCCGCAGTTACGGAAACCCAGACTACAGAAAAGAAATCAGCCGCTCCCGCTGCAAAGGCAGAAAAGAAGCAGGCTCCCGGAAAACCTGTTGTCAACAGAACGGTACGTGTGGATATCGAAAAACTGGACAGCCTGATGAACCTTGTCAGCGAGCTTATCATTGCAAAGAACTCACTGGTTGCCACATCCACTCAGAACGAGTCCGGAAACAGCTCAGCATTCAACGAGCAGGTTGAATACCTTGAGACAGTTACCACAAACCTTCACGAATCGGTTATGAAGGTTCGAATGGTACCTATCGAGAGTGTTGTTAATAAATTCCCTCGTATGATCAGAGACCTGGCAAAGAATCTGGACAAGAAGATGGAACTCTACATGTCAGGTGAAGAGACAGAACTTGATCGTACAGTGGTTGATGAGATCGGTGATCCTCTGATGCACCTCTTAAGAAACGCTGCAGACCACGGTCTGGAGT